>NZ_KV820683.1:45875-76621 GCF_001815465.1 Porphyromonas sp. HMSC077F02
GTTGCTTTCGGAATTCGGCCTAGGTCACGTACGCGAGTACGCTCCCTTCGGCCTCATCCTCAGTGCCTTGCATCTCATCCTACGTGCAAAGTCTCAGCACATTTGCTTCAAATGTGCGAGAATGGCACTTCGTGCAAACATTCTCTTTTTAGTGTTCATGATAGATGTTAGTTAATAAAAATATAGAGCCAATCCAGTAGTGTTGGCTATAATAAAAAAAACATCGCCCCTACGTGTGTAGGGGCGATGTCGCCTATCATGTGTTGGCAGGATAAAGTGGGTAACTATTATTCATTACTCTTTATCGCACTGTAGAATATCTTCAGTGCATCTGCCTCTCTTAGTCTCTGCTTAACGTCAGTTACAAGACCCATCTTAGTGTCTTTGTCAATCTTAAGGATGGTAGTCATGTATGGGGCATCTGCCTCTGACATAGACGACTTCTCCTGTGCGATATAGTCAAAGATCTCTGCTGTAGTCGCGAACTTATCGTTTAGTTGAATTGTAGCCTCAGTACCGTACTTATTTTGGTACATCTGAAGTGGCTGACCCATATAGATGTAAGTAGCGAGTGACTTCTTCTCCATCTTCGTTAGTTCCGTAGCATGGGGAAGTGAAACCTGTACCATCATAGTCACTTCACGCATTGAGGTTACCATCATAATGAAGAATAGGAAAGCGAAAATCAAGTCGGGAAGCGACATGGTATTCAGCTCTGGTACTTCACGGGTGCCACCTTTCGTAAATCTGCTCATAATGTGTACTCGTTACTTATTTTTCTTACCGTACTCTTTTGGGTTAGCCTCAGATATCTTCTGAGGGTACATATCTACCATTACCTCTTGTTGTGCTGTTGAAGCATCCTCCAGTGATACACCAAAGAACTTCTTACACATCATATCTCTCACTTCCATATAAGCTTTGGTAAGCTCATTTTGTACTAAGATATAGTCACTATACTTAGTGTCCACATCGTTAGTCAGTGAGATAACGTGGTTCTTAGTTACTTTCTGAGCACCAACCAAGGCAAATGTCTCCACTGTACGCTCTGCAAGGTCGGCACGATCATTCTCATTGAGAACGAACTCCTTAACCTTCTCGCGTAGTCCGTCAAGATCCACCACCTCGCCATTGGCAAGGATTTGTCCGCGAGTATTAACCAATACACGGAGCATATTTCGGCGGTTAACGTCAATGGCCACATCTTGTTGATCTGGTGGTACAGATGGTGGTAATTGTCTTGCCAAACCACTATCTGATCCCATAGATGTAGTTAGTAGGAAGAAGAGTAGCATGATAAAAGAGATATCGGCGGTTGAAGACCCATTGATGCCGGGTACTTTTTTCTTTCCACGTGCCATTTTAAATCCTTTCTTTTAAGTGTTACTTCTTACTTCTTTGAGCGTAGAGCCCCTTTAATAGCAAATACTATAAGTGCAAGGATATTGATGCCCAGCACCACGTAGATGCTGTATAGCCACATATCTGCAAACTTAAGATAAAAGTCTGTATTGTATTTTTGGAAATCTAAACTCAGTGATACTGGATCCGTAGAGCCAATGGCGTACGTGATCACGAGTAGCACAATAATTGCTATGAATGATACAAGACCAGTGAGTGACGCACGGCGTCTCTTGGGGTCTTTGAGGTTGCTAGCAAATCCCACAATGGCAAATCCTATCATCGCTAGGAGCGTAACGCCCAGTGCGCAGTACATTAGATAGAATATTGCATCAGTAAACTTTGGCTCTGGCTTTGCAGCATTAGGGTCTATGTACCCTCCTGCGAAGAAAGCGATAGTTACTATTATAGTAAGGATGGCTAGAGCAAGTAGTGAATAGCTTGAAATCTTTCTGATTTTACTTACTGCCATAATATTTCCTTTCTTTTGTGATTATTTGCGAGCAAACTTCTCCTGGTGAGCTACGATAGTGTCTACAAGAGTGATAGAGCTATCCTCCATCTTATTGAGTACACCCTCGTACTTAGATAGGATATAGTTGTAGAAGATCTGAAGGATCATAGCTACGATCAGACCGAAGATAGTAGTGATAAGAGCAACCTTCATACCTCCTGCTACTACTGTAGGAGAGATGTCACCTACTTGCTCGATCTTATCAAAAGCGGTCACCATACCGATCACGGTACCCAAGAACCCTAGTGATGGAGCAGTAGCGATAAATAGAGTGATCCAAGACATGTTCTTCTCGAGAAGACCAGCCTGTACACCACCATAAGCAGTGATAGAACGCTCAACTGCCTCAATGCCTTGATCGATACGGCTGATAGCCTGGAAGGTTACAGAAGCTACAGGACCTCTAGTGTCGCGTGCTAGCTCTAGTGCACCGTTGATATCATTAGCTTGAAGCCTTGCATCAATTTCGTCTAGGAACTTCTCGTTATTTACATCTGCTAGGTTGAGGTAGATAATTCTCTCAAGGCAGAATGCTAGACCTAGGATAAGTACGATAGCGACAGCAGCCATAAACTCTGCACCACCCTCGATAAACTTAGTCTTAAGTGCTTGGTGGAAACCACCCTCATTTGCTACAGTGATATCCTCAGCAGCCATTTCCTCAACAGGAGCTGCTTCCTCAGCAGGTGCTGCTACCTCTTCAGTAGTCACCTCAGAGTCGGGAGCTTGTGCCTCGTCTTGTGCAAAGACTGCGTTTGCTGTGCCTAGTGACAGCAATCCAAACAGTGCGATACTTGCTAGAAATTTTTTCATTGTAAGTTCTCTTTTTAAGTTTAGTGATAAATTACTTTCTTATTCATATTATATTAATGCGGAGAGAGAGGGATTCGAACCCTCGATACGCTTTAGGCGTATACACGCTTTCCAGGCGTGCCTCTTCAACCACTCGAGCATCTCTCCAGTTGATTCTTGGACGGTTCATTGTCCAATTACTCTACAAATCTAATCTATTTCTTTGTATCTACCCACTTTTGGGGCGGTTTTTTGTTGTTTATTTGTTTTTATTCTCTCTTAATGTTTTGTTTCTTATGCCGTAACTCATTGATTGTATTTGAATTATTGAGCTATAGCACTTATATGTGCAGGTTATATATTTTTTTTGAATTGTCAAATAAATGTTGCCTCACCGCCACCTCCGGGAGTGCATATACCTCTTGTAGCTTTTCGACTACCTTCGTGAGGTAGGCGGGTTCATTTCGCTTGCCTCTGTAGGGTACTGGTGCTAAAAAGGGGGCATCGGTCTCTACCACCACCCGTTCAATGGGGTAGCAAGAGAGATAGGAGGCGAGTGGGTTATTCTTAAAGGTGAGTGTCCCATTAACGCCGACCATAAAGTTGGGTAGCTCATCTCTTACCCGCTCTAGTTGCCGCTTGTCCCCACCAAAGGAGTGGACGATGCCTTGCAACCCTTGTGCCTGATAGGTAGCTAGTAGGTCAATGGTTTCCTCTTCGGCATCTCGGCTGTGAATACTCACCGGTAGGTGGTATTGTACTGCCCAATCCAATTGGCGTCTAAAGACCTCTTGCATCTCCTTTTGATACTCCATGCTCCAATGGTAGTCGAGCCCTATCTCACCAATTGCAATAAATGATTCACTTGATGAGGCCAACTTCTCTTCCACAAAACGTAGCTCACTCTCCCACCGAGCATCCACATTGGTGGGGTGTAGCCCAATCATCGGACGGCAATAGTCGGGGTATCGCTCAGCGAGTGCCATCATCAGTGGATAGCTCTCGCTGTCGATGTTGGGCAAAAGTGCATAGGTGACTCCTGCCGCTTTACTCCGTGCTATCACCTCGTCCAAATCCTTGGAAAAGTCAAGCCGAGGCGACTCGTCCTGATAGTAAAGGTGGCAATGTGTATCGATGATAGGGATCATCACACCTCTCTTCTTACTAGGGTAAGGAATAGTTGGCGAAGTGGCTCAATATTCTCCTCAGCTACTGATAGCTGATCCAGTATCTTTGTTGCCTCCTTGCTTTGTCGCTCCACCTCCTCAAGGGCTGCATCGCGAATGCCGAGATCGCTGTATAGCTGAGTCATTCTAGCAATCTTTTGCTCATCGTCCTTCAGGTCAAGTGCCGCAAGTACCTCCTTGCTATCCTTAGCATAAGCAGATAGGAGCAACCAAGTCCGCTTCCCTTCGAGGATATCCCCACCTTGCACCTTTCCAAAGCCTGGCTTGCTATAGATATCTAGGTAGTCATCTTTGATCTGGAAGGCTAGCCCCATCTTTTCAATTGCCTCCCAAAGCAACTTCCGGTCTGTTTCAGGGGCATCTGCCAAGTAAGCACCTAGCGAGGCCGCACCGCAAAATAGATAAGAGGTCTTGAGCCGTATCATTCCGAGGTAGTCGCTCATACTCATCTGACTGAGTGGCAGCTGCTCAAAGTCCATATCATACTGCTGCCCTTCGCAAACTGCACTCCCCATATCATTGAATATCTCAAGGGCATGCGGTAGCTTCTCTGGGGAAAGCTGTGCTAGATGCTTGTAGGCCTCTATCAGCATCCCATCACCAGAGAGGATGGCAGTATTAAGTCCCCATTTCTTATAGACCGATGGCTTGCCCCGTCGCATTGGAGCATCGTCCATCACATCATCGTGGAGGAGCGTGAAGTTGTGAAACAATTCAATCGCCTGCATCGCGGGTGCCACAGCCTCTACTGCTCCGTTTGGCTTATAGGCTTGGTAAGAAAGCAGTAGTACCAATGGTCTCAGCCGCTTACCTCCCAAGTCCATAATATAGGCCATCGGATCATAAAGGTTTTTCAGCTCCTTATTCTCCAGTCCCAAGTGGCTCATTACCTCTTGGACCGTCTCTAGACCTTTTATCTCTTTACTCATATATAATATGTGTTATGCCTCAGGCGTAGCCTTTTTGCTTGAGCGAATCAAATAGGTGAATATAGCTAGATACATCACCACGGTGAGTACATGGCTCCATGGGTTGGCTTGCCATGCAGTGAGAGTTAGCTCAGCCCCAGCTAGCTTCAGGATCGCACTCACCACACCCATCAACGCACCTCCAGCGATAAAGCCCGATGCAAGTAGGGTACCCTTATCCTGGCGAGCCTTATTGAGCTTCTCGTCCTTGGACCTTGTGCTGAGATACCAGCTGATAAATCCACCTGCCAATAGAGGAAGGTTAAGGTGTAGAGGGATAAACATACCGAGTGCGAATGGTAGGGCAGGTACCTTTACAAAGGTGAGCAGTAGTGCCAAAGCTGCACCAATACCATAGAGTAACCATTTAGCTCCTGAGCCAGTCATGAGTGGCTCAATAAGAGCCGCCATCGCATTGGCCTGTGGCGCTTGTAGAGCATTCTCACCTGTAAAGCCGTACGCCTTCTCCAGTAGAATTACCACGCCACATACTGTAGCTGCAGAGACTAGAGTACCAAGGAACTTCCAGCTCTCCTGCACCTTTGGGGTAGTTCCCAGCCAGTAACCGATCTTAAGGTCAGTGATAAAGCCACCCGCCATAGAAAGAGCAGTACAAACCACCACGCCAATCACGAGTGCCGAAACCATGCCACTTGGTCCCTCCATGCCTACCGCCACCAGCACCACGCTTGCTACGATGAGGGTCATTAGTGTCATTCCCGATACTGGATTGGAGCCGACAATCGCAATAGCATTCGCTGCAACGGTGGTGAAAAGGAAGCCAATCAGAGCCACAAGTATCAGTGCTATCACCGCCCACATAAGGTTACGCTGTACCACACCGAAGTAGAAAAAGATACCGATGCAAACAAGTGCCAAAAGGATACCCCAAACCACCATCTTCATAGTGATGTCTCGGTCGGTACGAGGTTGGTTGCCCTCCTCATTATTGCCCTTTTGCTTGAGCTCTCTACTTGCGAGGCTCACCGCACCAGTGATGATCTTTCGGTTATTATAGATGCTGATAAGTCCAGCCATGGCAATACCTCCGATACCGATGTTACGACCATAGTGGAAGAAGATATCCGTTGCACTCATCTCTCCAATGGTCTGAGTGATGCTAGGATCTCCAAAGGTAATAATATCGCCACCCCAAACGAGGTTCATTACAGGTACAATCACCCACCATACAAGTGCCGATCCAGCGCATATAATAGTAGCATACTTCAAGCCGATGATGTAGCCAAGACCCATCACCGCTGCTCCGGTATTGATATTGAATTCTAGCTTTGCCTTTTCAGCAATGGATTGTCCCCAAGGCAATACCTTTGAGCTAAACACCTCGTGCCATGCCCCAAAGGTGGAGACGGCAAAGTCGTAAAGACCACCAATCAATCCCGAGATAAGAAGAGGCTTTGCTTGGGCACCTCCCTTTTCGCTACTTAGTAGCACCTGAGTGGTAGCTGTGGCTTCAGGGAAGGGGTATTGACCATGCATATCCTTCACAAAATACTTACGGAATGGGATAAGCAACAATATTCCCAATACACCGCCAAGGAGCGAGCTGACAAATATCTGTAGGAAGTTGACAGTCATCTCAGGGTACTTCGCCTTTAGGATATAGATAGCAGGAATGGTAAAGATAGCACCAGCTACCACCACACCACTCGAGGCTCCAATACTCTGAATCATCACATTCTCTAGAAGAGCTCCCTTGCGCTTCGTCGCGGTAGTGAGTCCTGCAGCAATAATGGCAATTGGGATCGCCGCTTCAAATACCTGTCCTACCTTGAGTCCCAGATAGGCTGTAGCGGCACTAAAGATCACCGCCATAATCAATCCCCAACCGACACTGTAGGCGGTTGCTTGCTTCGGATTTTGCTCTGGCCCCACTACAGGGTGGTAGCTCTCTCCGGGCTTCAGTGGGCGATACGCATTTTCCGGCAACTCGCCTCTTCTAGTCTGTTTGTTTTCCATGATTTATTATTTTGCTCTAGTTTATTGCTTAATTCCGAGAGTCCTCTGTGCCAATTCTATCTCCTCAGGGTCGCCAATGTGCTTGCCCTCTACATCCGATAGCTTAATACAGTGGTGCCACTTCTGTCGGGGAGAGATTTGGCAACCGATTAGCTTCATCACAATGTTTCTTGGCACAGTATCATTGCCCACATCATTGGTGAGATTGGTGCCCACACCAAAGGTGGCTGGGATACGAGAGGCACAATACTCCTTGATCTCCACTGCCTTGGGGATAGTGAGGCTATCACTAAATACAATGTACTTCAGCATCGGATTGATCTTCAGTTCCTCGTACCTCTTAATCGCCTTCTCTACAAACGCATAAGGGTCGCCACTATCGTGTCGCATCGAGGTGAAGAGCATCGCATGCTTTTTGCTAAAGTTCTGCATAAAGACATCGGTAGTATAGGTATCAGTGAGCACCGTTCCGAGGTCCCCGTCATAGACATTGATCCAATCCTCCATCGCCATATAGTTGGCCATCTTGTAGCCATAGATCGCAGCGTGAAACTGAACCCACTCATGTGGGTGTGTACCAGTGACTCTCAAGTGATACTTCATAGCATAGTAGACATTACTAGTGCCATATAGGCTTTCGCCAGCATGCTCCTTCAGAAGTTGCGTTACCGTATCCTCCACCTCGGCACTAAATCGACGTCTCATGCCGAATAGAGATACCTGTAGCTTGTGCTCCTTCATGATCTGGGCCTTCTCTATCGTCACCTTACGCACATGCTCCAAGTCGGGCTCTTGCCCCCTCACAATATAATAGAGCTCCGAGACAATCGCTAGGATAGGGGTCTCCCAAAGAGTAATCCTATAGAGCAATCCTTCTGCAGTGATATGGAGGTGCCCCTCCTCATCTTGGTGAACCTCTACCTCCCGTGGGTCAAATTGATAGCCCCGCAGGTAGTCAATATAAAACGGTGGAATGTAGGGACATTCACGGCTGAGGAAATCTGCCTCCTCATCCGTTAGCCGTAGAGAAGTCATCTTGTGAAGCTGCTCCTCCACCTTACTCGCAAATCCTTTTGGGTAAATAGTATTTGCCCTATCTACAAAGGCAAATCTACCCCTTGCCCTTGGGAAAAGCTTAGCATAGGCGTAGCTCGTGCTAAACTTATATAGGTCTGTATCTAGGATACTTCGGATAATACCTGCTTGGTCTTCCATATTAATATGCCCCTTTTCCCCCTTCTATTTTAGTTTTGATTATGGACAAATTTAGCATTTTATGCGGAGCTATCCAAACATCCGAGCCCTATCGACCTTTATGAGGCGACTTCCTTTAGCTAGTCCCAGTTACAAATCTAGTTTCTTCCTAAGATCCTTATCAAATTCCACAGACTTATAATCGCCATAAAATGGTAGCCCCCAAAGAATATACTCTTTGCCCTTCTGCGTAAATTCTACTTCTGCTTTCGTCTCCACCTCAAGCATAAAGGTCTCTTTCCACTGGTCTTTGAGTGAGAGATGACTACCTTTAGGCTCAATAAATATTTGGTAATAGGCTACCACCTCCTTCTCCTTTCTCTTCTTCATAAAGAGGAGGTAATCGGGCTCAAAGGCGGCTCCATCCTCAAAGGCATATATCTTCAGGTCACGCTCATTACGTACCAAGTATATTTGGTTGTACTTGTTGCTCAGATCATCATAAATACCATCAATATACTTTATAAGGGCTTGCTCCTCACTCGTTCCTAAGCACTTATCATAGACGTGCCATTCTAGGTCCTTCATATCCCGCTCCATGATAATAGGACCATCGCCCATAGCTACATCACTATCCAGCTTGATGATATGATCCTTAAAGACCTCTTTGAAATCACGTGGTTCAAATAGTCGTGACCCCTCATAGGGCACCTCCTCCACACCAATAGCAGGAGCTAGCTCGCGGAGTGCCGCGATGGCAATCTCATATCTATCCCTTTGTGACAAATCGCCAAAACTAGGCTTGTCGCACGATACACGGATAGGAAGTGGGGCGAGGTACTTATCACTTTCTATAAACTCCTTGATAGACTCTAGCCCCCTAAGCTGATTCCTCAGATGCTGAAATGAGTACTCATTGAAGTGATACAAAGCACTCCGTACCACACTGCTACCAAGGTCGGCAAATGTGATTTGAAACGTACTGACCTCTCGTTGCTTGCTACTATTCATAGCTCGCTCCTCACCAAATACAGCTTGTTGCTGCATCTCGCCAGTATAGAGTGTCACATCAAGTATCTTGGTAGGGAGGTGACTGTCCCATAGATCTTGCATCGTCACTTCACGCTCCTTAGGTACCCGCTTATTCACAAATACCTTGCCACCAGTATATAGAAGGCTTTTCTTAAACTCTTCCTTGATCTTTAGCTCCACATCGGTCGATACCTTAGCCAGCAAACCACTCTCTACTAGTACCGTCTTCAACTCTTGGATATACCTCGGATTGTGTGCACTATGGTAGTGGAGCTTCTCCACCATACGGAGGGGGTGGGCAAGGTCGTTATCGTACTTGCGTTGTCCTCTGGGGAGGTCTTCCTCTGGTGCATCAAAAGGCATATATCTAGCGCCTCGGCCTATCAATTGAGCTTCACTCACCGTTGTCTTTCCTGCGACTCCCTTTTTGGCATCGCGAGTATCATAGAGGCGGACAATATCAAAGAGATTCAGCACGTCCCATCCTTCACCAAGCATATCTACAGCAAAGATAGCACGGATCTCATTCTCTGCATCCTCTAGTGTATTAACTAACACCTGATCCTCCTCCGACTGATTATTGCCATCATAAATGATGAGCTTATCCTCACGGAACTCCTCCCGAATCTCGTCCGCCAATTGTGCACAGGATCTACCTTCACGATCAAAGTAATTAAAAGCGGTGGCGACATCGCCTACAGCCCCCTTGCGTATCTCCTCCAGATGTGCTCCTTTGAGTTGTTGGATGGCAGCTACAAACTGATCAAAGAATGCCTTATTATCCTTTTTGTACTTCGACTTAAAGAAGATCACAGGCTTGATATTCTGCCGAATGCTGTTGAATAGTTTGCGTTTGAACTGGCTTAGCACCACTGCTTGTAAGGCTCTATCCATCACCCCGAGGTCACGCTGTACCACCTCTATCTCCTTGGAGTACTTATCCTCTCTAAACTTCCGAAGAGGGTAGTCGTAGAGTAGCTTATCTAGGTACTTGGCTCGTATAAAGGGGTTGGAGAAAGGCATCGTGGCGGTAAACTCCAGTAGGATACTATCCGAAAGGTCGTGGATACGCTCCACGGTATCCTCCCATCCTTCACTCTCATAGCCACCCATATTACCCCACAAATCTCTCGCCCCCTTTGGCCCTCCTCTGCGAGTAGTAGCATTGATATGGTGTGCCTCGTCGGCGATCATCACCAGCTTTAGCCCTTCAAAGTCCTCGTACGTCGGTGCGTTCTCCCTTGGCTTAGTCATATCTAAGTGTAGCTGAGCGAGGGTCGTGAAGCAGATATTGAGGCAGTTGGGATCGCTATTTTGGAAGTTGGGTACCTCCCTGATCTCTATGGTCTTATCTCCCATCTTTATGGGGGAGTTGAAGAGATACTTGCTGGCTGTGGGGGTGATGAAGTTGAGCCTTGTCTTGGTGATAATTGCCGTCTTATCCACAAAGAATAGTACATTGCGGTAGCCACGCTCATAGAGCATCAGTAGCATACCCGCCATCATCAGTGTCTTACCACTCCCGGTAGCCATTTGAAATAGGAAGTGCCTGCGAGTGCCTAGTACCTTTAGCCACTCAGACTCGGTGCTTAGAAGTGCTTGGAAATACCTAAAGCACTCCTTCTGATAGGGACGGAGCTTAAAGCTTGGGCAGAGAGCGGTAGAGAAGTAGTGTGGCAATTCTAGCTGATTGAGGTAGCGGGTACCGAAGTACGCCACCACATCCTCTTCAAGTTTTTTCTTATTATCCTCCATCACTTGCTATAGAATGACCTCGTTATACTTCTATCTGCTTCAGTAAGGGCGTACTCCTTACTATCCACCTCCGAGAGAGGGATATAGAGGAGGTTTTTATCCAGTACCTCAGTGAGGAACTTCTGCATCCCCTCAGTGCTTAACCCATCAAGGCTATTCACTTCCTCCAGCTGACGAGGACTAATCTTGTAGCTGAGGAAGGCACGATCCCGCATCTCTTTCCATATCTCAAGTAGCTCCTTGCGATCTGTGGTCGCCATAATGCGGTCAATATAAAATTGGTTGGCCTCTGCCAGCTCCAGATAGACGAAGTCGCCACCACCTTGCCACTCCACACTCTTTGAGATGCCGCCTTGCTCCCCCTCGATCACTTTCCGTAGGCGTGCCACAGCTATATCCTCTATATAGTCCATCTGCTCTACGCCAATATACCTCCGCCCCATCTTGTGAGCAACTGCAGCTGTCGTGCCAGAGCCTAGATGATAGTCTAACACTAGGTCACCCTCTTTGGTACAGGACTCTATTATATTGGCTATCAAAAGTTCTGGCTTTGCATAATCAAAAATTTTAGTGTCGTCTGTTATATTAAATAGTGCTTTTATTTCATCCGTTGCATCTTGATTTTGACCCCAATCTAATAATAGATCCGTAATTGCTTTGTCTGCATCTAACTCATCTTCAGTCTTATATCTACGAAAAGAATTATTCTTGCTTACATAGAGTAAATCTAGCTCGCAAAAACGGTACATTTCTTCTTGAGATATACGAAATTTTGCTTCGGCTTTGAATTCATTTATTATTCTCCCTTCTTCAATGATTAAATCATCCAGGAATTCCGTGGTTATAGAGCGAGACTTGTATTTCCCTTTAGGAATAGTCGTGAACTTCTCACCTTTGTATAGTATACCAGCGGGGAAGTGCAAAAGAACGCTCTTGTTAGAAGAATTTGTTACAGGTTTTGTCTTGTCTGTTGCCTTACCTTTTTTTAGTTTACCTATATTGCTTTCATTTTTTTGCATAGATAAGTATGGATTCCATAACTCCAGCTATCCTGGATAAAAAAGAAGGTTGCTTTTTCTTCTTCCAGTGCAGATGCCCAATGAAATTAATCCTTCCAAAAACTTCATCCATTAAAACATTGAGGTACGGTAAAGAAGAGGTTCCTACTATTCCATTAGCATTTTGTCGTGAGCTATCAATAGAAATAAAAATAATCCCATCGGGAGAGAGTAGGTCACGAGCCACTTCAAGGCGGTTCTTCATAAAGGTAAGCCAAGTGGAGTGTCTAAAGGAGTCGTTGTAGCCAAAGGAGTCGTTGCCAGTATTGTAGGGTGGGTCTATGTAGATGAGTTTTACCTTTCCTGCATACTTGGCTCGGAGTGAGTAGAGGGCGAGTAGGTTATTACCCTTGATGATCAGGTTGTCCTGTTCCGTTACCTGCTCGGTAGGGTGGCCACCGGTGCTATCATATCGCTTGGCATTGGCAAAGGCTTTGGGTGCAGTGAGAATAGATATTTGGTCGGGGGCCAATATCTCGTTCCAAAACAGCTCCTGTCGCTTACTCTCTTCCTTAGTTTGTCCGCCCTCTAGCATACAATCTTTGTAGGGCCAGGAGAGAACCACCTCGCGGGAGTCGGCAATAAAGTGGTCATCGGGTGTCGCGAGACCAATCCTATTTTTGAATGAGGTATAGCTATCGGGGAGGAAGTTTTTATTCATCACAAAGCGTTGGAAGCGTATCTTATCAAAGACCAGCACCCCCTCCACCTCTCTAAAGAAGTTGTCTCGTAGCCTAGGGCTAGAGAGTAGTAGCTTGAGGAGATCGGGGCGTAGGGTAAGGGCGGCTTCTACCACGGCGTTCTTAAGGATCTGCCCATCGGCAGTGGTGTATCTATCATTCTCCAGAAGGGCTTGTCGTAGCTCCTCCGTCATAGTGTTGTTGTGCTCCATATACAAAATCTTGTGTGAAAAAACTTCTCCCAAAGTTACCCACTATTTCCCTCTTTTGCTAATCATATCGCTTGTCATTTGGCTAATCATTTGATATTCAGAATGGAAAATGTGGTGCAATGCCATCTAGGGTTCTGCGTTAGAAAGGTCTTAGAGTATGGTTTTTAGCGGGGTTTTATGAGAAAGGACCTCGGCAGAGGTCCGTGTTAAATAGGCACAGGTCGAGGCACGCAGTGCCGAAGACCTGTGTATAAATAGGTGCAAAATATCCTTGCGACCCCGGGCGAGGGGTCGGACAACCCTATCTCTAGGTAGAAGGGCTAGTACGAACGCTAACGTCCTTTCCTAGCAACCCCTCATTCCGTATGCGTGCGGAACGTATTCCGCACGCATACGGAATCTATTCCGCAGGGCTACGGAATCCATTCCGCACGCGTGCGGAATATGGGGTTGTTGTAGGACCCCTTTTAATCGCCAACCTAATGTGGGGATTCCTGATATAGTGAACACCAATTATTCGCTATTCCTGAAAATGTAGACACTGTGTGCTTTCTATTCCGGAATGTGTATACAAGGTGGGGCTGTCCGACCCACAAGGGTAGCAAGAGGTAGGGGGTACGCATTAGAAAGTTCATACCGTATGGTTTTTAGTGAGTTGTCTACGGAAAAGGACCTCGGCAGAGGTCCGTGCTAAATAGGCACAGGTCGGAGGGGCGTTAGCCCCGAACGACCTGTGTATAAGAGCATATTTCCCACCTCCATGACCCCGGCCGAGGGGTCAGACCTAGATAAGGTTGTCCGACCCCTCAGCCGGGGTCGTAAGGGTGTTTTGCACATCGTTATACACAGGTCTTCGGCACTGCGTGCCTTGACCTGTGCCTATTTAACACGGACCCCTCAGCCGGGGTCCTCACCAATAGACGCACCTATGAATGCTCTATGGTAGGGCTTTCCTAATGTGTAACCCCTAGGGTCGTAAGATAGGGGGTATAAGCGATCTAACCAAAACTTACGACCCCTTGCGGGTCGGACAACCTATTCCAGGGTTAATGATGGAGTTGTCCGACCCGCAAGGGATCGTATATTTATCGTGTTCGTTGCCGTATTTCCTAGTCGTTCGGGGCTTGGGGAGGGGTGCCCTTTCGACGTGGTGGCTACTTGTGGAGGGGTGCCCTTTCGACGTGGTGGCTACTTGTGGAGGAGGGTGGGGGCAGCTTTGTCTTTGTCAGAGATGATGAGTTGGTCGAGAGGGAGGTGCTTTTGGAGCTCAGAGATGAGCCGTGGGTGTTGGTAGTTGAATGCTCGCTCGTGGCTAGGGGAGTAGGGGGCATCGACCTTGTAAAGTACTCTGCTATTATCCTCTAGTGCCAAAAAACCGTGTGCATATATCTTGGGGATATAGAGGGCTAGGCCACTTTCAGGGGTGAGCTCTACGCCATAGACCTCTCCAAATGTGGGAGAAGTGGGGTCTATATCCATAGCAAAGTCGATGATGCGACCCGATACACAGCGTACCAACTTAGCTTGAGCCATTGGAGCTGCTTGGGTGTGCATACCGCGGAATACACCACGGTGTGAGCAGCTCATATTATCTTGGATAAAGTGGGGGTGGTCGGTGAGTTGTTCCGCGAGCTCGGCCTCTTTGAAGACCTCCATAAAGTATCCCCGCTCGTCGTCGTATCTTTTGGTGCTTACTAATTGTAGTCCTGGCAGTGGCAGTTGTTTTATTTCCATTGTCTCATTATGATATAAAGGTTATTCTGGGTCCTTCCAGTCTCCGTTTGCTTTGATCAGTTCGATCAATTCCTTCACTGCTTCCTCCTGTGGAATATTTCTCTTGAGGCGCTCCTTGGCCTTGTAGAGGTCCACCTTGCCTGGTGCACTTCCTACATAGCCATAGTCGGCATCGGCCATCTCACCAGGTCCATTGACGATGCAGCCCATCACCCCGATCTTTAGTCCCCGCAGGTGCTTAGTAGCCTCCTTTATCTTGGCAACAGTGCTTTGGAGGTCAAATAGAGTGCGTCCGCAACTGGGGCAAGAGATGTAGTCGGTGCGTGAGATGCGACGGCGTGAAGCCTGTAGTAAGCCAAATGCGATACTGCAGAGGGCGAGAGCATCTTCCTCGTGTCTGCGTAGATATAGACCACTTAACTGCCCTCGCATCAGTGCCCCACCGAGTTGGAAGCCCAACCATGTGGGTAGCTCCTCAAGGGAGTGCTGGGTGCAATCAACCTCTAATATATAAGGTAGGGAAAGGGTATGATCGAGTGCTTCGAGCATCAGGGTGGGGGCAGTTGCACCAGTAAGTCGTACCACTAATTGCTTGCCCTCTGGTAACTCTGGCACCTCACCCGAGAGGGCTTCTTGGTCGGTGATTCGGATGAAGGGTGTTGTTTCGGTCACCTCAATATCGGGTCGGTCTGCTGGATGTAATTGGGCGAAGTGAGGGTGAGCATCCATCATCACGAGTGGTTTCTCCTCGCTTCGGAAGGGTTGACAACGGGGCGAGAAATCAAGGGGTGTTGCTTTTGCCAACTCCTCTACACAGTGGAGAAGTACCTTGGCAACTGGTATCTCCGCCTCGGGCTCTTCCGAAAGGCTGACACGGATGGTATCGCCAATCCCTTCTGCTAGGAGGGCACCAATGCCAATAGCACTCTTGATGCGCCCATCTTCGCCATTACCAGCTTCGGTAACTCCTAGGTGCAGTGGGTAGTGCATGCCAGCTTGGTCCATTCTCTCGATAAGTGCTCGTACCGTCTCGGTCATCACGAGAGGATTGGAGCTCTTGATGGAGATGACCACATCGTGGAAGTGAATGCGATGGCATACCTCTAGGTACTCCATACAGCTTTCTACCATACCGCTGGGGGTATCGCCATACCGGCTCATGATCCTATCGGAGAGGGAGCCGTGGTTAACGCCTATTCGGAGTGCAGTGTGGTGGGCTTGGCAGTGGCGGAGGAAGGTTTCGAAATTGGATTGAAGGGCCTCTACCTCTGCTCGGTACTCTTCGTCGGTAAAGTTGATCTTCTGAAACTTCCGGGCGGGATCATAGAAGTTGCCTGGGTTGATGCGTACCTTCTCTACATGGAGAGCTGCCTCGTATGCTGCTCTCGGGTTGAAGTGAATATCGGCCGAAAGGGGTACCTTGGCTCCCTTTGCCCTAATCTCTGCCTCAATAGTGCCGAGTGCCTTGGCCTCTTTGGTGCCTTGAGCGGTGAGGCGTACTAGCTCCGCACCTGCTTGCTCCAGTCGGAGAATCTGTGCTACCGACGCCTCTATATCATTGGTATCTACATTGGTCATCGACTGAATCACTATGGGGGCGTCGCCACCGATGGTGATATCACCAATGTGGGCGGGAGTGGTCTTGTGTCTATTGTATTTCATCTTGTTTCTGAATGTTAAGTGTCGGTTGGTCTAATGGAATTGGTTGGGCTGTAGGTGGAAGGGCTGCTGGGGTGTCGAGCACAATAACGGTGCCAGGGACTATGCCAAACATTTTGTGAAGTAGCTCTCTTGCCTCTGCCTTTGCCCTTTCTGTAGTGCCATCTTGGCGGAGGTCGCTTTGGAGCTGTCGCATGGCTTTTCTTTTCATCTCATTTTCATCTGCGACGCTTAGCTTGGCACCGAAGATGCGGGTGGCGATGTTATTGCCCCATACGTCGTAGATGGTGAAGCCATTCTCCTCATGCTCTAGTATCTGCACCTGTGGCTCGGGGAGTACCAGATAGATGGTATCCCCTTGAATGGCTTGCTGTATATTTTCCACGTCGAAGGAGATGCGTGCACGGTAGTGGCCGATGCCGAATGCCGAGACCCCTTTGCCTTTGTAGGTGATGGGGACAATACGCTCGCCCTCGATGGTGGTGAGCCTAACCATCTCGCGTAGGTCGCTTGCTACGGAGAGGAATATCTCGGGTTGCTTATCGCTCTTTTCTCTCTTGGGGAGAAAAAGGAAGAGCAATAGGGCTATGACCGCTATGATGATGAGGGCTAGAAGCCACTTAGTTCGCTTTTTCATAGGACTGTGTAAATCTAATCTCTATCTCTTCGTACCCTCGTGCCCTCAGGATGCTGGTGAAGTAGGCTTGGGCCTTGCTCTGTGCTTTGGTCACCAATTCTTGATATTTGGGTGTGCCTGGGCGGAGGTTTTGCTTGGCAAGTGCCACCGCTTGTCGCTGCATATTTTGTCGCTCCTCACTGGTGATGGACTTTTTATTGCCATTGACCCGCTCGTGGAGTAATTTGAGGGTGCCACCTCGCCCGATGGGCTCTACCTCGATTGGGGGTAGGGTGAGTTGGATGGACTTGTTCTCTTCATCGTATTGTAGGTCGCTATCTTGGAGATTGTAGAGGTTGATGTAGGCGATGGTGTAGAAGTCAAAAGAGTAGATGCCTATGCGGTCGCCTACCTCAAATAGACTGCTGAGGTAATCAGCTGCCTCCTCAAGTGATCGGATACTCTCTAGGCTTTTTTGGTCGGAGGAGATGACGAATATCTCTTCGCTACGGTACTCCACCAACTCAAGTTTGCCCACCTCTCGTAGTTCATTAGGCTGTATGACCTTCCTCCCCTCCTCGGGCTTGCAGCTGAGGAGTAGGGTCAATATCAGTAGTATCTGTAGGGGTATATATCTCATAATACATCTCATTATTCTCCTACAAAGATAATAAATATAGCTGAGGTACAGACTTGTATGTCTGGTGTTGGCAAGGATTATGCATTAGGAAAGTCTTACCGTATGATCTTTAGCGAATTGTCTACGGAAAGGACCTCGGCAGAGGTCCGTGTTAAATAGGCACAGGTCGGAGGGGCAATAGCCCCGAACGACCTGTGTATAAGAGCATATTCCTCACCCCTATGACCCCGGCTGAGGGGTCAGACTTAGATAAGGTTGTCCGACCCCTCAGCCGGGGTCGTAAGGGTGTTTTGCACATCGTTATACACAGGTCTTCGGCACTGCGTGCCTCGACCTGTGCCTATTTAACACGGACCCCTCAGCCGGGGTCCTCACCTATAGAGATACCTATGATTGCCCTACGATAAGACCCTTCTAATGCTCAACCCCTGCGGGTGTTGGTTTTGGTGGATATAAAAAGGGCGACTCATGTGGATACCTAGGTCGCCCTTTAAGTTTTTGGCTATTGATTGCTCTTAATCCTTCAGCTCAGCCAAGATCTCATTGGCTTTATCCCAAATAGTGAGGTCGTCAAGTACTACAATCCCTCCATCAGGACCTGGCTCAAGGTGTGCACCGGTAGGCTCCCCTTCGGAGAAGTTGCTACCACCGAAGTAGTTGCGGACGGTTTCTTCCTCGATGCCTAATTCGTCGGCGATTCTAGCGATTGTTCCGTGAGGAAGACTGTTTTTGAAGGCTCTCAGCTCGTTAAATGAAAGTGTTTTAGTCATAATGTCTTTGGCTTTTTTTGGTTTATCTATGATTCTATTAGTATTCGTAGTCACTGTTTCTTGATTACTTTGCTAACTTAGTCATTTTTTTTGATATAGCACTATTTTAGAGCAGTTATTTTTATGGTGTCAAGTAATAAGGGAAAAGAAATAGAGGCTACCCACTGTAGTGAGTAGCCTCTATCTGTGTATGCTTCAATGGTTTATAGTCCTAGCTTGGCTCTTACCTTGGCAGTAGCATCAATGGCTGTGCTATTATTCATAAATATCACTGTGGATGCATCAACGATGTAGGTGTAGTTATTTTCATTACCTACTGCTGCGATGGCCTCTTGCACCTTTTTCTGGATAGGAGTGAGTAGCTCAACTTGCTTCTTTTGGTAGTCTTGCTGTGCTACTTGCTGAAGATCCTCAATACGCTTAGCAAGGTCTTGAAGCTCTTGCTCACGACGGGTGCGGATGGTCTCTAGCAAACCTTCACGCTCTGCAGCATAAGATTCGTACTTCTTTTGGAACTCCTCTTGCATTGCTACGTGAGTATCCTCGTACTTCTTGAGTAGATTGTCTAGCTCAGTCTGCATTGCCTTTGTCTCTGGCATTTGTGTAATGATCGAGGTCACGTCGACAATTGCTATCTTCTGCTCTTGAGCTAGCATAGCAAGTGGTAGAGCCACTAGGGCTACTAGAGTCATTAAAATTTTCTTCATCTCTAATTCTTATTCTATAAGGGTTAGTATATTCTCTTATTTAGTTCTTGGCAAATGTACCTATTTATTCTGAGTATCCGAGCACGGTGAGTACATCATTACTAATATCGGCTTTAGGATCGGCGTAGATGATGCTACCTACTGAGCTAGCACGATCAAAGACAATCTGGTAACCACGACGCTCTGATATGAGTTTAACCGCTTGGTAAATGTTATCTTGGATAGGCTTGATGAGCTTCTCTTGTAGCTTCATTGCTTCACCGTTTCTGCCGAAGTATTTATTCTGTAGCTCTGCAGCTTTTTCCTCTACTTGCACGATGGCATTCTCACGCTTTACACGGTCGTCGGCTGTCATCTTGTCGTAGTCTTTCTGGTATTTGACATAGAGTTGCTTAGCTTGCTCATTGAGTTGGTTGATCTCTTTGTTCCACTCCTTTGCCTTTTTCTCTATCTCCTCGGTGGCCGACTTGTATTGTGGTATCTGCTCCGTGAGATACTGCATATCTATAAGAGCGTAGTTGCGTGCCGAAGCATCTTGTGCTTTTGCTCCTGTGAAGGCTAGTGCCATCACTGCTAGGGCGGTAATCAGTCTTATGAGGTTCTTTTTCATATTCAATCCTTTCGTCTATTGGTGAATAATATATTAACTACTTGCAGGTAGTTGATTAGAACTGCTGACCTAGGATAAAGTGGATATTGCTCCCTCCCTTTGTGCCACTGCCATCGGGCCTATCAAATCCATAACCCCAGTCGATTCCCATCAATCCTACCATTGGTAGCATAAATCTGACGCCAATTCCGGCCGAGCGTTTAAGTTGGAATGGATTCATATCCTGAATTCTCTCCCACGCATTACCTGCTTCGGCGAAGGTGTGGATCCAAATCATGGTGCTATTTTCTGAAACTACTGGGTAGCGTAGTTCCATAAAGAACTTGCTATAAGCATAGGCTCCCCTGCCACTACCTCCAGCGATACTACCATTCTTGTAACCACGAAGACCTACCATTTCATTGAGGTAGCCCGTATAATATCCGCTCATACCGTCACCTCCCATATAGTAGGTGCCAAATGGTGAGCGCTTATTGGCGTTGTAGCTACCGATGATACCCGACTCGGCACTAAACATCAGCACTGGTGTGCGTTTGTTGACCGAAGGATCCAGAAGTGGTATGTACACCTGACCCTTTCCTTTGATTTTGTAGTACTCAATAAACCTATTGCGGTCTGCGTCGGAAAGCTTAGGATCGGAGTAGTCTTTCCCATCAAAGAGAGAGTAGGGAAGTGTAGAGGTGAGGTTGAGGGTAAAGTCGGAGCCCATCCTGGTGTAGATTGGGTTGTCGATAGAGCTACGGGATAGGGTAAGGCTAAGGTTGATATCATTAGCTGTACCATTACTCATCCCAAAGTTGTAGTAGATAGAGCTCCAATTCTTCATACGGTACATAGTGTAGTTGATACCAGCTTGGAACTGGAAGCGGTCATCAGGCCAGGTAAGTCGCTTACCATAAGCAACGCTCAGGCCTAGCATATCCAGTGTCTTATCAGGGTCATAGGCACTCTCGTACAGTGCTTGATACTGCTCCTGCATCATGCCGTACCCATAGCCATAACCTGGATAACCGCCGTAGCCACCATAGCCGCCATAACCGCCGTAACCTCCATAGCCGTAGCCAGGATAGCCACCATAGCCATATCCATAACCTCCATAGCCGTATGGGTTATACTGCTGAAGGGTAGACATTTGGTTGTTGAAATAGCGACGGTTGATATCTGTCTGCCTACTGTAGGAGGCGGAGATGCTTAGCATATTCGGACGCTTACGACCAAACCATGGGTCCATAAACTGTATGCTGTAGCTCTGATAGTATCTAGCATTGGTCTGAGCTCTTAGTGCAAGGGTTTGCCCATCGCCTCTTGGGAGGAAGCCTTTGTAGGAGGAAGGGTTGAAGAGATTTCGCATGGAGAAGTTGCTGAACTTCAATCCCGCCATCAATATCAGTCCCGATTGGCTCCAGCCGATAGAGAGCTCCACCTGGTCATTGCTCTTAGGTACTAGGTTCCACGCGATATCTACGGTGCCGCTATCCTCATTAGGGATAATCTCTGGAGCTATCTTTTCTTGGTCGAAGTGACCCATGTTATTGATCTGCTCCATGGTACGAATGATATAATCGCGGTTGAATAGCATCCCTGGCTTAGTGTAAAGCTCACGCCTTACTACCTCCTCATATACGTGGTCGTTTCCACTGATGATCACCTTATTGATAGTGGCTGGCTTGCCCTCGTGGATGCGGATATCTAGGCTCACTGAGTCGCCCTTCACCTCCGTCTCAATAGGGGTCATATTGGCAAAGAGGTAGCCGTTATTAGAGTAGATATTGTAGATGGCGTCCTCGTCAGTGGTCATACGCTCTTTGAGCTTCTTCTGATCGTAGATGTCGCCTTTCTCCATATCTAGAAGTCTTGCCAAGTCCTCAGTAGTGTACTTGGTATTTCCTACAAAGTTAATGTCCTTTATGTAGTACCTCTTACCCTCATTGATATGTATATCAATATTGATCCGCTTGTCATCGGCACGGTAGATGCTATCTTTGATGATTTCAGCATCACGATATCCGTATGCGTGGTAGAGGTCAATGATATTATTGAGATCCGCTTTGTAGTCCTCTTGCACAAACTTCTTTTGGCTAAAGATCTCCAAGATACTCGGGATGAAGTTCTTGAAAAGGTTGAAGCGCTCATTGGTCTTCTTCATCGCCTTTCTCAGCTGATTGTCCGATAGCATTTCATTGCCGTAGAAGTGGATCTGCTGTACCTTAGTCTTGGTGTTTTTCTCTACATCAAAGATCAATTGCACAAAACCCTCCTTGTCTGGGTCGGGGATGGTTCGGCTTTCTACCGTTGCCGTGCTAAATCCCTTGGCATCGAAGAAGCGCTTAATCTCTATCTCAGCCCGGTTGATGATATTAGGAGTGGCTTGTACTCCCTCTTGTAGAGCGAGTAGCTTTCCCTTCTTTAGGTCGTCTGCTTCGCCCTTCTTTACGCCATTGATCTGTAGCTTAGAGAGTCGTGGGTGTTCAGCGATATTGATGGTTAGCCATACCGAGTCGCCTTCAATCTTAGAGGCAGAGATACCCACTTCGCTAAATAGCCCATTGCGTACATAATTTTGCACCGCTTGGGTGATCTCTTCTCCAGGGATGGCAACCCTTTGCCCCACCTTGAGCCCAGAGATGTTGATCACCACTTGTCGGTCGTAGCTTTTATTACCTACGAGGTCAATTCCTGCTATCACCTTATTGGAAGGTCGAGCATAGGAGACTACTGGTGTATCGGTGTGGTCTTGGGCTTGCAGACTTGGTAGCATTATGCAACCCAGCGTTACTGCTGCTACAAGTCGGTATAGTTGTTTTATGGTCATGGCTTTATCTATTATTTTGCCCCACATTATCATCTTCCTCATTATATACTTATCTCTCTATCTTTCTGTCACTTACCTGCTCGCCCGTTTTCCCGAACCGTCTTTCTCTCTGCTGGAAGTCAAGTATCGCTTTGAATAGTTCTTCCCTCCCAAAGTCAGGCCAAAAGGTGGGGGTAAAATAGAGCTCGGTATATGCCAATTGCCAAAGCAGGAAGTTGCTAATCCGAAACTCTCCACCAGTGCGAATCAGTAGGTCTGGATCTGGTAGCGTTGTTAGGTATAGATTCTCTGCAAAGAGCTTTTCATCAATATCCGTGCATCCCTTTTTGACTAATTGCTTGGCGGCATGTATGAGCTCCGACCTGCCAGAGTAATTAATTGCCAATACCACTTGGCACCCACTATTATTGGCCGTCTCCTCTATCGCCATTTGTAATGCTTCACGAGGCTCTTTAGGGAGCTCCGCCATATTTCCAAGTACCTCTAGACGTATATTGTTGCTCTTCAGTTCTTCTAATTCGTTGTCCACTGCTGTCACAAGTAGCCTCATCAAAGTTTCCACCTCCTCTTGCGGCCTTTTCCAATTCTCCTCCGAAAAGGTGTATAGCGTGAGCGTCTTCACCCCAAGCTCGTTGGCAGCCTTTAGGATTGTTCTGACTGTTTCTACCCCACGCTCGTGTCCATAGGTTCTCTTATTACCTTGTTGCTTAGCCCATCTCCCATTGCCATCCATAATGATTGCAATGTGGCGTGGAATGCGGTCCTTATCTATCTTCGCTAGGGCACTCTCTATCATACTTTGTCAATTAAAGCTATTGATGATTCCGCCAGTAGTATCGAGGTGCCCGTGCCAAATTTCCTGGCTCGGTGCTCCATTAATAATCCCTCCCAGAAGGTAGATGTTTAGAGCCTTGTCGCTACCTAAAGCGATACCCGATGCTGAGTGACGTGGAAGGAGGTCGCCACCTACGGTTGTTTGATTGGGGAGAGCTATCCACGTGATGCCTTTATCACTACTTCTTTTGATCTCACTAGAGGGTTGGTTGGCTTCTCCATAGAGTCCTCCGATGACAAATAGCTCCGCCTCCTTACCGGTTTGCAAGAAGAGTCCACCACTATTTGGGAGCACCTTCTCCTCCTTTTGATAAGGTGTCTCACCCCATTGTAAGCTACCAGAGAGGAAGTAACTCTTAGTCGATGGCTTGTTATCAAATCTCAATCCACTGTAGAGTGTAATCGCCGTGATCCCATCTTGTGAGTAGGAATAGACGTATGCCTCCTTCACAGGGAAACCTTTAGGCAGAACCCCTTGTGGCTCTGCTCCACTTGAGGTGATAGTGTAGGTTTGATAGAGATTTGAGCCCTCCTTATGCCCTATGACGAGCAAGTTGCTCTTCCCATCAATGGTAGTGGCCTCGCCTATCATCTGAGAGACCTTTACACTCCCAAGGTCGTGCGCCTGCCAAGTCTTAAGGTCTTTGCTGCTATATAGCTTCTGATCCTTAGAGATAGCCCATACTTGCTTTTTCCCATCTGTTACTATGCTAGAGGGAAGTAGTTGCGCTGGGATATCAGCTCCCTCCACTTCGGGAAATTTACTATTCGTAAGCTCATACTCATACAGTTTGCTAGAACCATCTGAGAGGCTAGCAACCCAGAAAATACGGTTCTGGTACTTCAGCACCTTGGCGTCTACTGCAGCGATGGGTAGTGACGCCGACTCCTTAGTCCAAGTAAACTTGTCGGGGTCATAACCATAAGTGAGTATCCTTAGGTCGTAGGTGAGTGTTGGCTTCTTTTCGATCTCCACGGTAAGTTTGAGCTTACCTCCTGTGGCATCTATTCGCTGGGCACGCCTATTTGATGCGTATACTGTGACCTTCTGAGTGGTTTCATTGATGATTTTCACCACCGCTTCTGAGGTCACCGCTATGGTGAGGTCGAGGGAGTCAAACTTGCTCTGGTAGGGGAGGGGTATCTTATTCCACACCCTCATCGCCCTATTGTCGATGTTGAAGTCTAGGTTCGGTAGCCCCTTCACCTCCTCCTTTTTGTCCTTATCCTTCTCCTCTTTATCCTTCTCCTCTTTCTGTTTAGGTTTAGGGAAAGAGGCTTTTATAGAGGCTGGATAGGTGTACTCCGTATAGATTGGAGTCGTTCGGGGACCATTATCCTTTCGGCAGGCCGAAAAAAGGAGTGCCGTTAATATCAATGTGGTACCTACCACATACCATTTATATCTTTTCATCACGCCATTCAAATATCCTATTAGTCCTAGCTCCTAAGGTCTCAATGCCTCAAGCTAGATATACATTCACGCAAAGTTACTCTTTTTTTTCTAAGTAATCTCTTAGTCCTTTCTTCTCCACGCTCTTTTAGTAGCTTTTAAGAAGGTTATAGCTGGTATCTCATCACACTGCCATATCCTTGGAAGTGCTGTGGTGCGTCAATTAGCTCATACAGACCTAGGTAAGCCCCTACCGCCATCTGAATCCCTCCATGTGCAAATATTAGTATTTTTTCGTGATTACTCGCTTTCAGCTCCTCTAGGAGCGTGCCTACGCGAGTGACCACTTCGGCAAAGCTTTCACCATCTGTAGGGCGCTCATAGACATAGTCTTCATACCAGCGAAGTAGCTGAGGATCCTCTATCTCGTCGTAAGCTTTCATCTCCCAAGCGCCAAAGTGCTGCTCGCGCAGTCGCTCATCAGTATCCACTTCAGGGTACCCTATTGCATTGGCAAGCCGAGTAGCCCTCGAAAGGGGGCTCGAAAGCACTCTATCTGGGGTATAGCCCTCCAGCCTTTGCCTTACTAGCTCAGCCTCTTCTGCAAAAGTAGGCTGCAGTGGCACATCTGTCCCCCCATAGCAAATGCCTTGGGGTACATCCACCGAAGTATGTCGTACAACCAATAACTCTTTCATAATATAAATATCCAAACGGCTAAGTAGCTCATCACCTCACAGAGAAGAAAGGTTGCTCCCAGGCAGTCGCCCGTGTAGCCATTGAGCCTTCGTTTCATCAAGAGGTAAAGCAAACCAAATGTGAGGACCGAGAATAGTAGCATCCACCAGCCAGCAGGCGACCATTGAGAGATCGGCAGAAGTCCAAAGTGTGCAGCTAGAATAAAGAGCCCTCGGTGCGGGCGATCCTCATAGACCACCTTCATCTTGGCACTTTCCTCATTCCGAGCATACTTGAGTAGCCGTGGCAGGTTGGAAGCGACAAACTTGCTGATGGGGTCTCCTACCATTACGGTATAAAAGGCTGCCTCCAGTGGCATCCACCCGAGGAGCCCTATCCAAAGGGCTGCATAGCTCACAAAGCCTATAATTGCATAGGCACCTGAGTGGCTATCCTTCATAATCTCCAGAATTCGCTCCCGCGTCCGCCCTCCACCGAAGCCATCAAAGAAGTCCATCAGACCATCTTCGTGCATTCCACCAGTGAGTAGAATACGGAAAATAAACCCTATAGTCACTGCTAGAGTGACTGGGAGAAACTGCCCCAATCCCAATATTACTAGCGCTGTCAAAGGCCCCGTGAGCCACCCCACTACGCTCCAGTAGTAGACCACACGGCGATAGTTCTCCTTCGGGATATTAACCAGTCGCCAAATAGGCAACCTCGTCAAGGCAGAGATGGCTGCCAATATATCATAGGTATAGTACTTAACTTTATTCATCAAAAATACTTCTCAATAGGATTGGTGTTGCCAAATAGAGCCATCTCCGATAGCATCAGCACCGCCGATTGGATGATTGGGTAGGCACAAATTGCTCCAGTACCCTCTCCTAGCTTCATGCCTAGGTTAAGGATCGGGTCGGCATGGAGGTAATTGAGTATCAAGCTGTGTCCCTTTTCATCTCCCTTATGCCCAAATAGTGCGTACTGAAGTACGTTGGGATAGAGCTTGCTTGCCATCAGCATACAGGCAGTCATGATAAAGCCATCCACCACAATCGTCATCTTCAGTTCTGCAGCACGTAGCATCGCCCCCACCGTCATCACCATCTCAAAGCCACCAAAGTAGCTCATCACTTCCTCTGCACTCAAATCTTTGGGTGCATTAGCAATTGCCTCGGCAAGTACCCGCTCCTTGTGGGAAATCTCCTCGCCGTGTAATCCGCTACCCGAGCCGACACAATCGTGCAGAGAAATCCCTGTCAGTAGGTGCATCCACACAGCTGAGGGGCTAGTATTACCGATGCCCATCTCTCCGAAAGAGATGATGTTGCACCCCTTGTCGTGGGCGATTTCCACCTGCCTTGCTCCCGCCTCAATACACTGATTAGCCTCCTCACGGGTCATTGCTGGCTCGTGAAGGAAGTTAGAGGTTCCCTTCCGTATCTTACAATCAACGATCCCCAGCTCCTTAGGGAGGTCGTAATCCACCCCCGAATCCACGATCACCAGCTCAATATCATGCTGGCGAGTGAGGTAATCAATCGCCGTGCCAGAGCGCTTAAAATTGATCGTCTGCTGCCACGTGACCGCCCTTGGCGACTTGCTCACCCCCTCCTGCTCAATACCATGATCGGCAGAGAAGAGGATATGGTGTGGCCGCTCTAGAGTAGGGTGCATCTTGCCCTGAATCATCGCCACCTGGCGTGCGATCTGCTCCAGCTTCCCTAGCGAGCCCTTTGGCTTCGCAATATCATCTATGTACTCCAGCATCTTTTGCCCGAAGGCCTCATCTAGCGGTGTAATTTCAAAGTGTCTCATAATGATTGATTACTCTTATTTTATTTTCAAAGGAATACCCGAAACCATCAGCACCACCTCATCCGAGAGAGAGGCAACATGCTGATTGACCCACCCCTGTAGGTCGGAAAACTTCCGCATCATCGCATTACTTGAGACGCCACCCATTCCTATTTCATTCGTCACAAATATATAAGTGGCTGGGTGGCTAAGAAGCTCCTCAAGCTGCTTCTTAATGAAGAAAAGAGCCTTATCCACATCTTCTTCCACATGAAAAAAGACGTTGGTGGTCCAAAGGGTAAGGCAGTCCACCAGTACCACCCTGCCCGAAAGGTCGAGCCGACCTAGCCAAAGTGGCTCCTCAATGGTCTCCCACTTGTCGGCCCTTCGCTCCTGATGTCGTCGCACCCGATCGGCCATCTCCTCATCTTGCACTGTAGCCGTAGCGAGATAAATGGGGCGAGGCGAAAGTGCCAAAGCCCTTCGCTCCGCCTCACTACTCTTGCCCGATCGGCTGCCACCTGTGATGAGTGTCAGAGTCTCCACGTGCTCCCTTCCTTGCCATCCATGATCTCAAAGCCTATCTTCTTCAGCTCATCACGGATCTTATCCGAGGTCGCCCAGTCCTTGGCTACTTTGGCATTTTGTCGGATCTCCAGAAGTAGATCCATCGCCTTGCCAAATGCCTCGAGGTGCGCCGAGGACTCCCCTGCACCAGCTGGCCGCATCCCCAGTATCTCAAAGAAGAAGGTGTCAAAGAGCTGGTGGAGCTCCTCAATTTGCTCTGCCGTCAGCCCAATCTCACCACTCTCCGCCTGATTGATTTTGCGGGTGGCATCAAAGAGCTCCGCAATCACCTTAGGGCTATTGAGGTCATCATTAAGCGACGCGTAGCACTGCTCTCTATAGTTGGGCATCACTTCAGTCTCCTGCTTAGCTGGCTTTAGCTTGCCCAAAGTGGCGTAGGCACTCATCAGGCGCTCCAGCCCCTTCTCCGATGCTTGTAGTGCCTCATTGCTAAAGTCTACTGTCGAACGGTAATGGGCTTGAAGGATAAAGAAACGGATCACCATAGGGTCGTATGCCTTCTCTAGCGACTCATGCTCACCAGAGAAAAATTGCTCCAATGTGATGAAGTTGCCTAGGCTCTTGCCCATCTTCTGCCCATTGATGGTGATCATATTATTGTGCATCCATACTGGCACAATCTCGTGCCCCTCCGCTGCTACTGCTTGGGCAATCTCACACTCGTGGTGAGGAAAGATCAAGTCCATACCCCCGCCATGGATATCAAATCCATCGCCGAGGTACTTACGTCCCATCGCCGTACACTCCGCATGCCATCCGGGGAAGCCATCGCTCCAAGGGCTAGGCCAACGCATAATATGCTCTGGACTTGCTTTTTTCCAAAGGGCAAAGTCCACAGAGCTCCGCTTCTCCTCTTGCCCATCTAGGCTGCGGGTATTCTCTAAAATATCCTCAATATTACGGCCCGAGAGTACACCATATTGGTGATCTTTATTGTACTTAGGTACATCAAAGTAGACCGAACCATTGGAAACATAGGCATAGCCAGCGTCTAGAATCTCCTGAACTAAAGCAATCTGCTCAATAATATGCCCACTTGCCATTGGCTCAATAGAGGGTGGAAGCACATTCAGGAGATCCATATCCTTATGGTAGCGGGTGAGGTAGTACTGCACCACTTCCATTGGCTCTACCTGCTCTAGTCGTGCTTTCTTCTGAATCTTATCCTCTCCCTCATCGGCGTCATGCTCTAGGTGACCTACATCGGTGATGTTGCGCACGTACCGCACCTTGTAGCCCAAGTGGGTAAGGTAACGGAAGAGGAGGTCAAAGGTGATGGCAGGGCGAGCATGCCCCAAGTGGGCATCGCCGTAAACGGTAGGACCACAAACGTACATTCCCACGTGGGGTGACTGCTTGGGTCGAAGGGGCTCTATTGCTCTCGTCCTACTATTATATACCGAGAGGTGCTCTCGGATTTGCTCTTTACTCTCCATATTGCTCAATATAATATATGTGTGTTGCTGATTAAAATATCCACAAATATACCCATATTTCAGCAATCGGGAGGCTCTCAACCGAGATAAGGCAGGGGTTACCCATTAGGAACGTCTTGCCGTAGGGTATTGATAGGTGTGTATAAAGGTGAGGACCCCGGCTGAGGGGTCCGTGTTAAATAGGCACAGGTCAAGGCACGCAGTGCCGAAGACCTGTGTATAACGATGTGCAAAACACCCTTGCGACCCCGGTTGAGGGGTCGGACAACCTTATCTGGGTCTGACCCCTCAGCCGGGGTCATAGAGTTAGGGAATATGCTCTTACACACAGGTCGTTCGGGGCTTTGCCCCTCCGACCTGTGCCTATTTAAGAGGGACCTCTGCCGAGGTTCTTTCCCCAACAATTCTCTAATGAATGACACGCAGACTTTTCTAATGCGTAACCCCTGCCGAGATGAGTGGTTAGTCAGGCGTAGAGAACCACCTTCCGTCGGCATTCAGGAGCACTTTATGCTTACTTTCCTCTTTTGGCATCAGTAGAATGCAATCTTCTTTGCGTGAGGTGGTATAGGAGTGGAGCGTATCCCAACGATCTCTCCCATTAAGGTGCATGCGCCAGATGCCCCAGTAGCCAAAGTACCCACCCGAGGCAAAAAGCCGTACTGCTTTGGTGGTCGAGAAGTGCTCTATATATATAGGAGTGTACTGAGATAGGCTGTAGACCTTTTTATAACATAAAAATCGGACGACTAGCTTCTCACCATCGTAGCTGGTGGAGAGGGGGCGAAGGAATATAGGGATGATGGCAAATAGCAATAGTACTGTAGCCGTCACTTGAAGCCATAGTCCCCCTTCGCAGTACAGGGCAATGACCGCAATGGTAATCACGATCAATACTAGCGTGGTCATGATAATGGTGAAGCGATCCCATTTGTTTTTGTAGTGCTTTATCGGCTCCATACAGTCTTGTGTTTTTTTATGAATAGTTCTTTTGAGTTTATCTTTTATTTGGTGTAAATATAACAAATGTTTGCGATATAGTCCACACTAGTGAGGGGCTATTGCACGAAGTTCCGCATTAGAAAAGGTCTTACTGTTTGGTTTTTTGCGGAGTGTCTTTGGGGTAAGGACCTCGGAGAGGTCCTTAGTAGAGGGCGATTATTTTTTGGGGGGGCTAATCGGACAAGTCGGACAGGTCAGACAGGTCGGAGGTAGTGGTCGGGCGAAAAGTTTAGTTGCAACTAAGCGTTTGCTTAGTTGCAACTCGGCATTTGCTTAGTTGCATCTCGCCGATCGCTTAGTTGCAACTCAGTTTTCGCTTTTATATGGTGTTGGATATCAGTCTATTATAAATGGGCTTTTTTGGCCCATTGGTTTAGGTTCATGCAGGCATTTTGTTGGTGCGTTTATTCTATTTACAACTATCAAATGCTTTTTCTTCTTCTGTATCGTTTGCGTTATGATTTGGTGACGGTGCTTGAGATTGGGTATAATTTGGTCAGGGGTTACGCATTAGAAGAGACAGTTGTACGAATGATGATATTCAAACTGTTTAGGATAATGGGGTAAGGACCTCGGCAGAGGTCCCTCTTAAATAGGCACAGGTCAAAGGGGCGTTAGCCCCGCATGACCTGTGCTGTGTATCGTGGATGCCCAATATCTCTATGACCCCGGCTGAGGGGTCAGACCTAGAGATAGG
>NZ_KV820683.1:76721-78705 GCF_001815465.1 Porphyromonas sp. HMSC077F02
GTCTTCGGCACTGCGTGCCTTGACCTGTGCCTATGAGTAAGGACCTCTGCCGAGGTCCTTACTCATAGGCACCTCGCTAAAAACCATACGGCGTGAACTTTCTAATGCGTAACCCCAGCACATCAAAATGAGAATTAGCCTTGTTTTAAGATAAAATAAGAGAAAAGAGTTGGTGGAATGAATAAATACTCCTATCTTTGTCGTGATTTGATTGAGATGTATTTTTTTGTGATGTATTTGTTATATTACATCCCGTGTATTTATTGCAGGTGGGGTTAGGAAAAATGTTTTTTGTCGGTGTGAATAAGGTAAGGTTATTATTCTTACTGTTGCTTTTCTCAGGGATTAATGCTTCATCATCTTTAGCTCAAGATGATGGCACGTTTGTCGAAGTGAAGAGGGAAGAGACTGTGCCCTTTTTACACCGGTATCACCCTCTCTCGATTCATACCAATTTGCTTTCTTGGTTTTTCTTGATTCCGAGCGCCGGCTTTGAGTATGCCTTTGCCAATCAATGGAGTGTCAGTGTTACCTATTATCATACTTGGTTGAGTTGCAGGAGGCATCATAAGTACTGGCGTTATTACGGGGGAGATATAGAGTTGAGGTATTGGATCACTCGCCAACAGTTACAGCAGCCGTTAGCAGGGCATCATGTGGGCTTGGATGCACGTATATATACCTATGATTTCAAGTTGGATAACGTAGGTCTCTTGGCAAAAAGCCCCCAGCTGGGCGTAGGTCTGACTTACGGGTACACGGTTCGTGTCAAAGAAAGGATCTCCATTGATTGTACTTTAGGCCTTGGTGTTATTCACGGTAAGCATGACAGGTATAGGTACAATACTTCGGGCGATTGTTACGTATGGAACAGTACGCACGAAAAGACTCGCTTCAGTCCTACTAAGATAGCCGTCACTGTATCCTATTTATTGCGATGATTTGGAGAAAAGAAATATGGATGCTGCTACCACTCATAATACTGAGCGGTTGTCGTCACAAGGATCTCTGCTACCCGGCGGCGAGTACTCTCGTGGTGACCTTTGATTGGACAGAGGAGCCTGAGGTGATCCCTAAGAATATCACCACCTTCTTTTACCCCATAGATACTGAGGGATGCTCCATAGATACTGAGAGGTGCTCGGCAAGAGATCCGATACGGTGGGATTTCTCCAACAGAGAGGGTGGTGAGGTGCGATTGACACCGGGACGCTATCGAGTATTGGCATTCAATAATGATTCCGAAGTGCTTAGATATAGGGAGGAGCAGAGGTACGAAACCATCGAAAGCTTCACCGGTGCCACACTCACCCTGAACGGGATGCTCAGCGGAGTCAGATACCCGAGGGGTGATGCAGACGAACCTCATCAGTTTCCGCCTGATCCGTTCTATGCAGGCAGGGTGGATTACCTGCGGGTGGAGCCTGCAGGGTCGAACACTTCTCTTCAGCAGGTTGTTCTCATCATGAAGCGAGAGTATATCGATATTGATGTAGAGATCGCTCATATTGGCAATCTCTCTCAGGCAGTCGGTATCACAGCTTCGCTCACTGGTTTGGCAGGAGGCTACTTCATAGGACTGGATAAATTAGCAAAGCGATCTGTATCCGTTCCTATCGAGATGAAGTGGGCTAAGGAGGGTGACGCGGCATACGGCAGCTCTACGGCATACGGGATACAAGATGAGATGGAGCACACGTTGACCCTCTATGTGGTGATGCAAGATGGGAAGGGATACATATACACCTTTGATGTCACGAAGCAGGTGATTGATCAGGAGGGAAAAAAAGTGATCAGAGTGGTGATTGATGAAGAGATAAAACTGCCTGAAGCCGAACCGCAGAGCGGGGGAGGCTGGCATGTGGAGGTAGATGAGTGGACGAATGTCTACCTGGATATTAAGATGTGATAATAATAATTGTTAGAAACGTAATTAAAAAGAGAGATTAACCCAAGTTTGACCCCTATTGGAGTGTAAGTAGCT
>NZ_KV820684.1:0-16390 GCF_001815465.1 Porphyromonas sp. HMSC077F02
CCTATTTAAGAGGGACCTCTGCCGAGGTTCTTACGCCATTATCCTCAACAGATTGTATATCATCATTCGCACAATAGTCTTTTCTAATGCGTAACCCCTGCGCTTCATGACGTGCATTGGAGAATAGGAGTGGTATTTGCTCAAAAATGTCTACCTTTGTATGAAGTACACATTTAATGAGTGATAGAAGCGATAAGCATGAGAGCTAAGAGCAGTGAGGGGGGTACAGGTGTATTGGGGAATAGTGGGGTGCTGGACTTTGTGGCCGCCGCCGCACGCTATTGTGCTTTGGTGGAACCGATGACGACACCGCTGTGGACTAGGGAGAGCTTGGCGGAGTGTCGGCAGGTACTGGCAGACATCTATGCTGAGGGGTTACGGCTACCCACTTGGCCTATGGAGGCTTTTGGGGAGGAAGCTGGTCGGTTGGTGACGGAGGAGGAGTATGACCTGGTTCGGCAGCGGTTGGTTCGCATCTTAGGGAGCTATGACTACTTTCTTGACGCTGAGGAGGAGGCGATGAAGTATTCCGAGACGCCTATCGGTGTGAGCACGGCAGAGCTTTTGGCCGATATTTACCAGGTGCTGGGCGACTTTGTATGGGTAATGCGTGGGGGTAATGAACGAGCAATGTATCAGGCGGTGGCGGAGTGTCGCTTCACGATGGAGGAACGTTGGGGTGAGCTATTGCTGACGGTGCTGAGGCAATTGCATCGCTTGTACCACGACCCTCTCTTTGAACTTCAAGAGGAAGATGGAGGAGATAACTAGGAGTAAGATCAGCAATGAGGAGCTGAGAGAGCTAGAAGCAGAGGTGCTTGAGGTGCCACTAGTGGTGCTTTCGCATAGAACCTCTGTCCAGGAGTTTGTGGCTCAGTGTTCGGCACTGGGTGATGGGGTAAGTGTGCTGGGGCTGGATACGGAGACGAAACCGGCCTTTAAGCGTGGTTGTAGCCATAAGGTATCACTTCTACAATTGGCGACTGCCGACCGAGCACTATTGATTCGATTGGAGCCGATACTCTCTCAAGAGCAATTGGCACCAGTGAAGAAACTACTTGAGGATCAAAAAATCACTAAGGTGGGAGTGGGTATTGGTGATGATGCCAAGGGACTTTGGAAGGATCGCCAACTGCGTCTCAATCGGATGGTGGATCTCAGGCTGCTTTCTAAGGCAGCTGGTATTGAGGTGCTTTCGCTCTCAAAACTCTATGCGGTACTATTCGGTAAGCGGATTAGTAAGGGGCAGCGCCTCTCGGATTGGGAGCGTGAGGAGTTGACGGAGGCTCAATTGGATTATGCAGCACTTGATGCGGTGGCTGGTCTACGAATCTACCAAGCTTTGGAGGGGTGGCTAAATGAGGAAATGTATCGGGACTTAGAGGGGCTGCCTAAGGAGAAAAATAAACGCTCTATCCGGAAGTCTTTGAAAAGGGGGCGAACCGCTGGGACTTCAAAAACAAAGGAGGCAAAGAATAGGAGCAAGAGTAAGGGGAGTAAAGTAGCAAAAAAGAAATAGTAGTCAATATGAAGCAGATAGAGCTAAAAGCGGGGCGAGAGGCCTCAGTGGAGCGTAAGCATCCTTGGATCTTTTCACGTGCCCTTGTCTCTACCAAAGGGATAGAGGCTGGGGATATGGTGGAGGTGCTGGATAGTGAGGGGCACTTTTGTGGAAGAGGTTATTATGAAGGTGGCTCTATTGCGGTACGGCTTTTGACCTTTGCGGAGGGGGAGCAGATAGATGCTTCTTTGTGGCAAAGGCGGTTTCAAGAGGCTTTGGAAGCTCGCAAGGCACTTGGACTTTTGGCTTCTCCTCGTGAGGGTTTCCGCTTGGTCTATGGGGAGGGGGATAGTTTGCCAGGACTGATTGTGGACCTCTACGGAGGGGTGGCTGTGATGCAAGCTCATACGCTTACGATGCACTTGAGACGTAGAGAACTGACGGAGGCACTCGCAACTGTGCTAGGGGAGCGGTTGGAGGCGGTTTACTATAAGTCGTCGGACTCTCTACCGATGGTGGAGGGGGTGGTGGATGAATTGCTTTACGGATCTATTGATGCGGTGGAGCAGGTGGTGGCAGAGGAGCAAGGCATTCGTTTCTCCCCAGATATTCTAAGAGGGCAGAAGACAGGCTTCTTCCTCGACCAACGTCAGAATCGCGCTAGAGTAGGGGAGCTGGCGAAGGGAAGAAGAGTACTGAATATGTTTTGCTATACCGGTGGCTTTTCGCTCTATGCTCTAAGGGGAGGTGCAGAGCGGGTGGTGTCGCTGGATAGTTCGCCTAGAGCGATGGATCTTCTAGAGGACAATTTGAAGCTCAACTTTGGTGAAGTTCCTACTTGCCATGAGTCTGTGGTAGGGGATGCCTTTAAGTATCTGTATGAGATGGAGGAGGGGGCTTTTGATATGATTATTTTGGACCCTCCAGCTTTTGCAAAAAGGAGGGAGGTATTGCGAAATGGTCTGCAAGGCTATCGCAAGCTGAATAGTGCGGCACTTCGTAAGATAGCAAAGGGCGGGCTACTCTTTACTTTTTCCTGCTCACAAGTGGTGGGGGTAGAGGAGTTCCGGCAGGCTCTTTTTACCGCTGCGTTGCATGCTGGTCGTGAGGTGCGGGTGCTGGAGCAGTTTGGTCAGTTTGCCGATCACCCAGTAAGTATTTACCACCCCGAGGGAAGTTATCTGAAGGGCTTTTTGCTCTATGTGTCGTAAAAGGTGATGAGTACTATTTATCTACTTGGTCTGCTTTTGAGCCTATTGCTCTCTGCCTGTAGTCAGGAGGAGGAGAATGAGTCGGCACAGCATTTCCGTAGCTGGCAGGAGGTGGTAGATAGTGATACGCTGAGGATAGGGACGCTTACCTCGCCCGAAGACTTTTACCTCCTGAGGGGTGAGATGATGGGTTTGGAGTATCAAAAGGCGGTGGACTTTGCACAAGCTCACGAACTTGTACTGGATGTGCAGATTGAGCGGAGCTTGGATAGCTTGCTTTGGCGATTGGAGCAAGGGGAGATAGACCTTTGTATTACCCCTTTGGCTATGTCGCGAGGAAATCTCGAGCGGTTTTCTTTTGGCGGAATCATTGATACGGCATCTCTAGTGCTGGTACAGAGAAAGGCAAAGGAGGGGATGATTTCAAACCTTTCAGAACTGGGAGGTAAGATAGTGTGGATAGATGCTGGGGGTGCTGCAGAGGTTCGGTTGCATCAGATTGAGGAGGAGATAGGGGAAAACATTGAAGTGGTCCCTTCGGACTCACTCAGTATGGAGGAGCTTTTGGTGCAGATGGGCACGGAGGAGGGAATAGACTTCCTACTCGTAGATGAGCATCTGGGGCAGTTGGGGATGAGGTATTTCCCTTCGCTTAATGCCGATCTTCGGGTGAGTGCACCGATTAAGTATGGGTGGGCTCTTTGTAAAGAGAATAATTCACTAAAGAAGCAGTTGGATACCTACTTCCTAACAGGTGAAAAGTTGGGGCATTATAGTCGGCTACGTGACCAGAATAGCCATCTGCAGAGCTATATTCAGGAGTTTGCGATGGTAACGGAGCGGGTGCAATTGACGCAAGGGGTGATCTCTCAGTACGATGCTTTATTTGAAAAAGAGGGGGCTAGGCTACCTTGGCACTGGACGGTGTTGGCGGCTATTGCTTATCACGAGAGTCGTTTTAGATCCGATGTGGTAGGCTGGAGTGGAGCTAGGGGGTTGATGGGGATTATGCCACGCACTGGTGCTAGTTATGGGGCAACGAAGGAGGAGTTGCTTCGGCCTGAGGTATCAATTCGAGTGGCGGTAGACTGTCTTTTGGAGGTGAGGAAGAGCTTCGGAGATATGACTGATGAGGCGACTCAATTGAGCTTCACACTTGCAGCCTATAATGCCGGACTGGGACATGTGCAGGATGCAATGCGGCTTGCCCGGAAACATCATGCCCCCGACTCTATATGGCAGGGCGGGGTGAGGGAGTATATCTTACTGAAAAGCCATCCAGAGTACTACAATGACCCAGTGGTTCGCTTTGGATACCTGCGAGGTAAGGAGACGGCTAACTATGTGGATGATGTGATGAGTAGAAGTCAGGTGTACCACGCTTTATTGCAAAAGAAAAATTCAAACCATAAGAAATAGTATTTAAGATCATGAAAGTAATCAACCTTTCGGAACAGAATTCAATCCTCAACCGCTTTGTGGCGGAGTTGCGAGATGTCAATATCCAAAAGGATCGTATGCGCTTCAAGCGAAACATTGAGCGGATAGGCGAGGTGATGGCGTATGAGATTAGTAAGACGTTTGAGTATCAACCTAAGGAGGTGCAGACTCCACTAGCGATCTCGCACGACCAATTGGATCAGAATGAGGTGGTGATTGCCACGATTCTACGTGCTGGCCTTCCTCTCCACCACGGATTTACTAATTATCTTGATAGAGCGGAGAACTGCTTTGTTTCGGCCTATCGCAGGTATAAGGACCGGCTCAATTTTGAGGTGATGATTGAGTATCTTTCCTCTCCTTCAATAGAGGGTAAAACGCTGATTTTGGTCGATCCAATGCTGGCAACTGGAAGCTCTATGGAGCTGGCATACAAGGCAATCCTCACGAAGGGAACTCCTAAGGTATTGCATGTTGCCTCTGTGATTTCTAGTCAACCAGCACTGGATTATCTGCAGAAGGTAATGCCTGAGGATTGTACGCTTTGGACCGCTGTCAACGATCCTGAGATCAATGAGCACTCTTATATCGTACCAGGTCTCGGTGATGCTGGAGATCTCTCTTTTGGTGAAAAGTTAGACGACTAGAGACTGTTGCACGAAGGCGATCTGCGGCGTTGCTATCGGAATTCGGGTTCGGTCACGTACGTGAGTACGCTCCCTTCACCCTCATCCTCAGCGCCTTGCATCTCATCCTTCGTGCAAAGTCTCAGCACATTTGAAGCAAATGTGCGAGAATGGCACTTCGTGCAAACATTCTCGACTAAGTCTATTTTCATCTTAGTATAAAATAAAGGAGCCCTCACATTGCGTGAGGGCTCCTTCGTATTTAATATGTCGTGCGTGATTACTTCACTCCGCGTGCAGGAAGCAGGCTAGCTACATTAGGCTCTGCAAGACCGGTGAAGTCGGAGAAGATCTGTGCTAGATCCTCGGTGTTACCCTTGGAAAGAACCTTGTCGCGGAAAGCTCTACCTACCTCAGGGTTGAGCGCACCATTCTTGGTGAAATACTCGCCAACATTTACAGCCAGTACCTCAGACCATAGGTAGCTATAGTAACCACAAGCGTAGCCACCACCCCAAACGTGGTTAAAGTAACTAGTGCGGTAGCGTGGAGGAATCTGTGGATTGAGAAGCCCAGCCGCTGCAAGAGCGTTATTCTCAAACTCCTCTACATTCTCTGCATTTACCTCATTACCTGTAGAAAGCATGTGGAAAGCTACGTCGCCAGTAGAAGCAGCAAGGTTTTCCCCTAGAGCATAGGCAGCGTGGAAGTTAACCGACTCCAGCATCTTATTCTTAAGATCCTCTGGCATAGCCTCGCCTGTCTCATAGTGCTTAGCAAAGTTGGCAAATACCTCGGGCACAGTAGCAAAGTACTCATTGAACTGGCTTGGCATCTCTACGAAGTCGCGGAACACGTCGGTGCCACTGAGAGACTTGTACTCTACATTAGATAGCATACCATGAAGAGCGTGACCAAACTCGTGGAATAGAGTAGTTACCTCATCCCAAGTAATTAGATTAGGTTGTCCCTCTGGTGCCTTGGTGTAGTTACATACGTTGTAGATGATTGGAAGCTGGTCATTGCGATGGCTCTGAGATGCAAATTCACTCATCCATGCACCACCACCCTTGGTAGGACGTCTGAATAGATCGGTATAGAATAGAGCTACCTGCTCTCCAGTCTCAGCATTGAGTACATCGTAAACGTGTACATCCTTATGGTAGGTTGGGAGGTCAAAGCGCTCCTTGAAGGTGAGACCATAAACATGCTCTGCAGCGTAGAATACACCATTCTTAAGGACGCTATCTACCTCGAAGTAAGGCTTAACGTCATTAGCATTGAAGTGATACTTCTCTTCCTTCATCTTGGCTGAGAAGTAGAAGCGGTCGTATGGCTTTAGCTCAAAGTCGCTACCCATAGTTTTGCGAGCATACTCCTCAATCTCCTTAGTCTCGCGGTCAGCTACAGGCTGATACTCCTCTGCAAGCTTCTTTAGGAAGCTAGTCACTGCCTCTGGAGTCTTAGCCATCGTATTCTGAAGACTGTACTCAGCAAAATTGTTGAAGCCGAGTAACTGTCCCTTCTTGTGACGAAGCTGAGCCATCTCTGCAATGATTGGGTAGGTATTTTGGTTGCCAGTGTTATCCGAACGGTGATAAGAGGCGTTGAATACCTTCTCACGGGTTGCACGATTCTCAAGAGATGTCAGAATATCCTGCTGTGTAGTATTGCTGATTACAATAGCATAAGGTGCAGTAACAGCCTCATTTGCCTCGGCATCAGCCTTGCACTGAGCAATCTCTCCCTCGCTAAGGCCAGCCAACTCCTCTACATCCTCAATAGGAACGATGGCCTTGTTGCGAGCCTCGATATTCATCTTTACAAACTCTTGCTGGAGTACTGCTAGACGAGCATTGACCTTCTCAAGCTCGTCCTTCTTCTCTTTTGGAAGATTGGCACCTGCTCTTACAAAGCCGTCGTAAATCTCCTTGAGGAGTTTCCTGTCTTCACCTTGAAGGGTTTCGTACTCATTGTCATACACCACCTTGATACGATCAAAGAGTGGCTGATTGAAGGTGATCTCATCCTCCCAAGCGGTGAGCATAGGGATCACATCGGCCTCTATTGCCTTGATCTCATCAGTACCATCGGCACTTGAGATGGCAAAGAATACATTGGAAACACGTGAAAGAAGTGCCCCACTATCCTCGTAAGGGAGGATGGTATTCTGGAATGTTGGCTTCTCCTCATTGTCTACAATGGCCTTAAGCTCGGCTCTTTGCTGTTCGATACCAGCCTCAAATGCAGGCTTGTAGTGCTCATTTTTGATCTTGCCAAAGTCTGGAGCGTGAAAAGCCAGTGCGCTAGGCTCGTTGAATGGATTTCCTTCCATAGGATCATTTTTCTCTCCCTTACAGCCCACTGCAAGCAGACTGATAGCGGCTAGGCCGCTAAGGAGCAACGTTTTGAAATTTTGATACATAACTTTATTATCTTTATTATCTGAAAAAGTATTAGCTACAAGTTATATCCTCGCTTTGTATTGGCAAATATAAGGAATATTTACAACATACCCCCTTCTTAATATCATCTCACGCTAAACAATGGTGTTGAGGGTAATACTTTCCACTAGAAATAGTAGACGATTTAACTTCGACTTTTGACTTTTGATTTATTTTCTTTTGGAATATTTTGCAGTTACAAATAAAAAGTTATCTTTGTGGATAGGAAAGCTAAATTATATTGTATCAAGGTTTAAGTATTTTAAGCTACCTCATCTCCTTGAGAACTGTTTGAAATAGTTACAACCCTAATCTAAACACAAATACTTACGAAATGAGGAGATTTTATCAGATTCTCTCGCTATCGTTCCTTTTTATGATTGCCTTCCCTATGCTTCAGGTTTATGGGCAGGAGCCAATTAAAAAGGAGGTCACGCTCAATGTGAGAGAGGCAAGACTAGAGCAACTATTTGAAGCGATCTCAAAGGAGACTGGCTATCAATTCAAGTACAATGTGGACGATCTTGATGACGTCACTAAGCGCTTCACTGCACAAGGAACTGTCAATGTGTCGGAGCTACTCGATAAGATTCTCAAGAATACACCGCTCTCCTACAAGATTGAGGGTAATGTGATTCGTATCACTTCTAGCCAAAGTCATTGGTCTACCATTCGTGGTAAGGTGATGGATGAGTCAGGAATGCCTATCCCAGGAGCCTATGTTCGTCTGAAGGGAAAGTCTACGGGAACCTCTACAGATAGTGATGGAAATTATAAGATTCGTATTCCTGACCTGAAGGATGCAGTCCTTATATATTCTTTTATAGGAATGAGTACCAAGGAGGTGAAACCTACTTCAAAACGGCAAGATGTAAGGCTCTCTGAGAGCAGTTATGCTCTTGAGAGTGTGGTGGTGGAGAGTACAGGTTATGCTGATACAGATAAGCGACTATCTACCTCATCTGTGATAACTATGAAGGCTGGCGATGTGATCCAAGGTAATGTGGGGACAATTGATAATATGCTCCTCGGTAAAGTGCCTGGCATGAATGTGATTTCAGAGGTTTCTACACCTGGTGCAGCCGCCAAGATTCGAGTTCGTGGTGTTTCGACACTATCAGGGAGTAGAGAGCCTCTATGGGTAGTGGATGGTATCATTTTGGATGACCCTGTGCCCCTAAGTGCCGAGGAGATTAATAGCCTTGATAATGTCAATCTTATCGGTAATGCGATATCGGGTCTTAACCCTATGGATATTGAGAAGATCGATATCCTTAAAGACGCTGCTGCAACTGCTATTTATGGTGTGCGTGCTGCGAATGGCGTGGTGGTTGTTACTACCAAAAAGGGTAAAGAGGGCCGTATGTCTATCAACTATAGCGGTACTTTTACTTATAATCAAAGACCTAATTATGGACAGATGTCTTTGATGAATTCAAAAGAGCGTATTGCAGTATCTAAGGAGATTGAGGAGCGTGCCCTGCCGTTTATGTTCCAGGTTTCTAGAGTAGGGTACGAAGGTGCCTTGATGGATCTCTATGAGCGTAATATCACTGAGCAGGAGTTCTTGGAGCGTGTTAAGAGTATGGAGGAGCAAAATACCGATTGGTTTGGTGAGCTCTTTAGAGATAATGTATCTCGGAGACATAATCTGAGTATCTCAGGCGGTACTGAGCGCATGACATACTATGCTTCAGGTAACTACTCTAATTCTCCTGACGTGGTGAAGGGCAAAGGGGTAAACAATTATTCCGGAATGCTTAAGCTCAATTTTAATCCTTCTAAAAAGGTGCAAGGAATGCTCTCCTTGCGTACCAGCAGCAATAGCAGGGAGTATACGCATATGTCTTTCTCCCCCTATCAGTTTGCTATGGAGACGGCACGTATCATCCCAGCCTATGATGAAAATTGCGAGCCTTACTTCTTTAATAAGTCTCAGGGATATCTAACTCAACTTCGTTATAGTCCTATTAATGAGATGAAACACTCTGGCAACTCAGTCCAGACCAATAGCTACAATATTATAGGGCAACTTAATTGGAAGCCCATCACCGATCTTACCCTCAGCACTACCTTTGGAATTAACTTCTCCAATACTTCCGACAAGTCTTGGTTCGATGAGAGAAGCTATATAGCTGCCAATATGAGACGAGTGAACTATGGTGATCCGCTTCCAGATGCTAAAAACTTCAAAGAGGAGATGTGTCAGCTACCATACGGTGGAGGACTTACCAGTGGACGTACAAGTAACTTCGGTTGGCAATGGCGTGCACAAGTGATATACAATTGGCGTCCTTGGGAAAATCATACGCTTACTATTAATGCTGGTCCAGAGTTTAGATCTACAAGGTACGACGGTATCCGAACTACAGAATACGGCTATCTTCCCGATCGTGGTGAGAGCTTTATGAATATCGACCCTGCTGTTTGGAAGGCTTATTATAATTTGACTAAGAACCAAAAGGATAGGGTGACCAATAGGCTTTCAAACTTTATCTCACTGTTTGCCAATGTCACTTATTCATATAAGCGCAAATATATCCTTACCTACAATGTGAGAGCCGAAGGATCCAATAAGTTTGGACAAGATAAGAGTGCTCGCTTCCTCCCAATTTGGTCTGTATCAGGTCGATGGAATATCCAAGAGGAAGAATGGTTGAAGGATGTGATGTGGCTCAATATGCTATCGCTAAAGGCTTCGTATGGTATCCAAGGTAATGTGGCCGATGACCAGACTCCTCAGCTGATTATGCGGTATAGCGATTATGATAATGTTGCCAATCGTTTCCCAAGTGTCATCTCAAAACTCCCTAACCCATTATTAAGGTGGGAGAAGAATACTTCGTATAACCTCGGAATAGAGGCATCCTTCTTCGATAATCGTATTTATCTAAGTGCTGAGTACTACCGACGTGTCGGAAAGGATCAGTTGATCAATAAGTCAGTATCCCATACCCTTGGTCAGACATCTATCCAAACTAATGCCGGCACACTTATCAATCATGGTATTGATTTGATGGCTACATTTGTGCCTATTCGTACAAAAGATTGGACTTGGACGATCAATGCTAATGGTTCTCAAAACCGAAATAGAGTGATCGATGGCGGTGTAAATGACGACTACACCTATGTGCAATTCCTCAATGGTACGGCTATTGTAAATGATAAGTCGATTGACACCTTCTACTCTTATCGATTTAAGGGGCTTAACGACAAGGGCCTTCCAGAGTTCTATAATTTAGAGGAAGGAATTAAGGGACTTAGCAAAGAGGAGTTTTATAGCAAGATATTTGTGGAGTCGGGTCAGAGAGTGCCCTTCTTGCAAGGTGGTTTCGGTACCTCGGTAAGGTGGAAAGATCTTACTCTTAACCTGTTCTTCTCGTATAGCGTAGGTAATAAGGTTCGACTAAATAACCTATATCAGGATAGTGGACAGTCTACTCCACAACCATGGCAAAACATGAATAATGAATTGGTGGATAGATGGCAGAAGCCAGGCGATGAGGCCCACACCAATATCCCAGTACTTACCAATAATCCTTTGGACGACGTGAAGTACAAAGAGCACGATACCGGTTTATTTGGAGGCGGTGGAGTGAGATGGGATCACCCATTTGCTGAAAACCGTTGGCAGATGTACAATAAGAGCGACCTACGTGTTGTTGATGGTAGCCACTTGAGGCTTCGTACTGCATCACTCTCTTATAGAGTGCCTACAGAGTTGATCAATAAGATAGGTCTTACAGCTGCCAATATTCGGCTAGAGGGTTATAATCTCGCTCTATTTAGCTCTAAGAAACTTAGAGGGCAGGACCCAAGCCAAATGACTTTAGGACTGAGAACTACCCCTCCATTGCCATCCTATTCTATGACGATTAATCTTTCATTTTAAGCAGACTACTAGATAAGATGAAAACTATATACAATTATATTTCGCTACTCGGTCTCCTACTAGTTTTAGGACTAACTAGCTGTGAGGGCTTCTTGGCCGAATACTCACAAGACGAAGTGGCACCTAAGAATGTAAGAGAGTACTCTCAGATACTTTATGGTGAGGCCTACTTGCGTGGTGAGGAATTGCCCTACAGCTACTTGGAGCTACTGACCGATAATGTCAAGATCGTATCCAATAGCAGTAATGAAAGTACTGGTACTGATGTGCGTGTCAAAGGGTGGGGTTACTTTACTTGGCAAGCCTCTCCAGAAAAAACAGCATCGGGAGGTCTGAATATTGACCGTTCGTGGAGGGTTTTTTATCGCCATATTTTGGCCTCAAATATCATCCTCAAGGAAATGCCCAATATGACTGGTGATGAGTCTGAGAAGGCTCAATTGGAGGGCGAAGCTCATGCTGCCCGCCTTAATGCCTACTTCTATCTTACCAATCTATATGCACCTGCATACAATCCAGCTACTGCAAAGGAGACTAAAGGGGTGCCTATTAATGATAAGTCACACGGTGAAGATGCTCAATTTCCAAGAGCAATATTGGCTGATAACTATGCTCAGATGATCAAGGATATTGAAGGGGCGGAGAAGGCCTTTGCACAAGTTAGCAAGCCCGCTGGTATCTTTAGCTGGAATCTCAATGCAGTTACGATACTCGCCTCTCGTGTCTACCTCTATATGAAGGATTATCCCAAGACCATTGAATATGCTACTAAGGCACTTGCTTTGAATCCGGTTCTCCAAAACCTCAATGATATGGACCTAAAGGAAGGTATCTTTATTAATAAAAATAATAAAGAGATCGCATTTAGCTATGGCTTCTTCAATCCAGAGTACTTCGCGATTGGTAATAGTGCCTACTATACCATCTCAGATGAGCTGAGTGCCCTTTATACTTCCGATGATCTCCGTAAGGCGAATACCACGGACGGTCTCTTTTTCAGAAGTGAAAGAGTCAATGTGGGTAGTTTTTGGTTTCCAAAGTATGTTTATTACTCCAAGGTAACGAAGGGTGCTGACGAAAGTGAATCAAACTGCTATGGATTTGCAATCCGTACGAGTGAGGCACTCCTTAATAGAGCAGAGGCGTATGCCGAAACAGGTCAATTGGATCTCGCTATGGCGGATCTCAATAAGCTTCTTGCCAATCGTATGAAGAAAGGTACCCCAGCACTTGCCCAGCCTGCCACTCAGGAAGAGGTGATTCAGTTGGTTCGACTAGAGCGTAGAAAGGAGCTTGCCTTTGAGCAACATAGATGGTTTGACCTGCGTCGCTGGGATCAGCCAAAGATCAAGCACCTCTATATCACCAATCTTGAGTCAGGCGAGGGTAATGAGTTCGTCCTTTCACAGGGAGATAGTCGCTATACGCTACCTATCCCACAAACTGCATTTGAGTCTGATCCATCACTAACTAAATAATTGATCGATATGAAATCTATATATAGACACATTGCAATATTATCTATAGCTGCATTTGTATTGATGCAGAGCAGTTGCTATAGAGAGAAACCCATCCAATCGGAGATCGGCAAGCCAAGATATCAAGTGGATGCCAATATCCCAGAGATACTTGACCTATACAATACTAGTGGCGTACAGATGATTTATGACTTCGATGGAGCTACTGCGAAGTGGAATTTGGGTAAGTTTTCCTCCAAAGGACTCTATATCCCAATTAATAAAGAGGATCCCGAGGCGATGACTTCGCTCAAAGCCAATCTCTCCTATATCCTAGACGAGTTTGTAAATCTTTATCCCAAAGAGTTTCAGAGAAAGTATATGCCCCTTCGCATATTTCTATGTGATTCTATCAGAGGTGTAAGATCTAAAAATATTGAAGAGTTTGCTTACTACGGTATCGATCATATGGCCATCAATCTTTACAAGAAGGGCGATAAGGTCAATGGACCTGACAGGCGAGCAATGACCTTCAATGATATAGATGCTTACTATGATGCCGCATTTTTATCTCTTCATACAACGCTATTTCAGCAGCTATCTGTATATAAGGCAGAGTGGCCTCATGCATTTCTTTCCATTAATGAGGGCATGTACAATGTTAATCTCGTCAAGCGTAAGGATGAGCCCGATTTCGATCCACGTAAATATGGCTTCTGGACCTATGATGAGGATCACGCAGCTTGGGCATGGTACCATACCGTGACCGTGGAGAAAGACATTTCTGATTTTATAGAGAGGTTTATCACCAAGAGCGAGAGTGAAAACCTATCCGATATGGAGAGCTTCCCTCTTCTTCGTCAAAAGTATGATATCCTTAGAGCTTTTATCAAGGATAACTTTGGGGTAGATATGCAGGAAATCGGAAATAAACGAAGCAATCAATAGACTTTATTACTTTGATATTATATGATTCAAAATAACTTACTACGAGCAATACTCCTTGGTGGAGTATTGTTCTTTAGCACACCATTTGTGTCGGCACAAGTGCCAGATATATTCTCCGCTGTACTTGGAGAGGTTAAAGAAGAGACCCCAGAAGCCCCCAAAGATAGCACAGTGGTAGAAGAGGGCGGATATGCTAAGCTACTTAAAGATGCCACCAAGGCCGAGGGCTTTATCAACCTCTATCTCAAAAAGGGAAAACTCTATATGGAGATTCCACTCTCCCTACTGCACAAACCCATGCTCTATACTGGCCGAGTAGCTCAGATTAGTGATAATAAGGATGTGATTGCGGGTCAGATGCCCTCCGATCCTAAGATGGTAGCGTGGTCCAAAGACGATACCAAGGTCTACATGCACGAGCAGTCGGCTAGCTATTCGGCCGACCCCAAGTCCTCTATTTACCCAAGGTTTGAAGATAATAATATAGAGCCTATTTTGGCAGCTTATGATATCAAGGCGTGGGCTCCTGATTCTGCAGCAGTGGTGATTGATGGTACCAGCCTATTTCTCACAGGAGATGCCCCGATGTCACCATTCATACCCTCCTCACCATTTGATAGCATGCTTGGTGCCAAGAAACTCTCGGGTAGCTTCAAAAGAGATATGAGCTCTATTCGCTCCATCAGCTCTTTTGAACGCAATCTGAATGTAGAGGTACGTGCTGTATATACCTCTAGTGGTAAGCCCTTTACCGCAGTGGTCAATGGCTCTCTCTTGTTGCTCCCTGATGAGAAGATGCGACCTCGTTTGGCTGATGATCGGATTGGTTACTTCTATAATGTGACACTCCCCATCACCACCACTTCAATGCGTATGGAAAAGGAGCGCTACATTACACGTTGGCGGCTAGAGCCTAGAGAGCAAGATATTGCAAAGCATAGAGCAGGCGGATTAGTAGTGCCTAAGCAACCAATCGTCTTTTACTACGACACCGCCTTTCCAAAAGAGTGGTGGCCTTACATCAAAGAAGGTATTGAGGATTGGCAGCAAGCTTTTGAGCAGGCCGGTTTTAAGCAAGCTATTATAGCCAAACCCTATCCCGATGACCCCAGCTTCAGTCCCAATGATGCTCGCTACTCTTGCATCATTTACTCCACCTCACGTACCCCTAATGCTATGGGACCTTCGTGGACCGATCCACGTACAGGCGAGATCCTACAGGCTTCGGTCTATTTTTATCATAATGTGCTAGACTTGCTTCATAATTGGCGCTTTGCACAGACAGCTGCTGCTGACCCAAAGGCAAGAAATCGCAATTACGATATCAAGTTCCTAGGGCCAATGCTTCGTTATATTATTGCTCATGAGGTGGGTCATACACTTGGCCTGATGCATAATATGGCAGCTTCAACAGCCTATAGTATTGCCGATTTGAGGTCTCCCGCATTTACAAGCAAGTGGGGCACTACCCCCTCTATTATGGACTATGCTCGTTATAATTATATCGCACAGCCGGGGGATGGGGTGACTAATTTCCTCCCACCACGGTTGGGCGTATATGATATTTATGCAATCAAGTGGGGCTATGCACCTATCTACAGCGCAGCCACCTATCGCGACGAGGTAAAGACACTTGATCGTTGGATTCAAGAAAAGTCCAATGACCCTCGCTACTTCTATGGAGAGCAGCAGATTCTTAATGTCAACGACCCCTATGCCCTCTCAGAGGATTTAGGTGACGACCGCGTAGAGGCAAGTCGCTTGGGTATTCAAAATCTTAAGACGACCATAAATCACCTCTTTGAGTGGACAGCCGAGAGAGATAAGGATTATCAATTGCAAGAGGCTTTGTCCAAGGCAATAGAGCAACAGTTTAGGCAGTATCTTGGTCATGTGAAGATCTACATTGGTGGATACCTACGTCAGAGTCCACGGCAAGGTGAAGCGCGCCAGCGTTTTGTCCCTGTGCCAGCTGAGAAGCAAAAGGAGGCTCTCTACTTTGTGCTAGATGAGGCACAAGCCTATCCTTATTGGATGGCTACTGAAGAGATGAAAAAGTATCTAGGTAAGAGTGAGCGAGACTTTGATGGATACGTTATCTCCACGATGCGCGACTTATTGAATATTAGTTTGCTTTCTCGTATAGGTATGACCTCAGAATTGCCCACAGATGGCACCCCATACACTCCTAGCCAATATATGCAAGACCTCTTTGACTACGTTTGGAAAGAGCCGGCTGAGCTGAATAGTGCATTGAGAAATTTGCAGTATACTTATGTATCGCAAATGATCAGTCAGCTGGAGCTAGATAAGGCAGACCGCGACTCAAAAACCTCCACAGGCAAGATAGAGGGTCGTGCACTTATCTTTGAATATCTCCTTAAGTCTCAAGAGCTTTTGAAGAGTAGAATGGGGCAGGGAAATAGTCCTCTTGCTGCACACTATTCAAGTCTTTATTATTTGATTGATAGATCGCTACAGAAGTAAAGGACGCATCCCGATAGTTTTTTTAGGACACTCAAGGTATAGACCACTATACTTTGAGTGTCCTTTTTTTGAGAATGTTGCACGAAGTGCCATTCTCGCACATTTGCTTCAAAATGTGCTGAGACCTTGTACGAAGGATGAGATGCAAGGCGCTGAGGATGAGGGCGAAGGGAGCGTACTCACGTACGTGACCTAGGCGAATTCCGAAAGCAACGAAGCAGATCGCCTTCGTGCAACAGTCTCTTTTTTGATGTGGATTTGTGTGCGACAGACACCACCGGACGGAGAATCTCCACCAGGGGTTACGCATTAGAAAGGTCTTACCGTATGATCTTTAGCGAGTTGTCTACAAGAAAGGACCTCGGCAGAGGTCCGTGTTAAATA
>NZ_KV820684.1:16490-23282 GCF_001815465.1 Porphyromonas sp. HMSC077F02
ACACGGACCCCTCAGCCGGGGTCCTCCCCTATAGGCACACCTGTGAATGCCCTACGGTAAGGCTTTTCTAATGCGTAACCCCTGGAATCTCCACCGAGGTTCGACCAATCTTTCAGTAGTTTTGAAGGATACAAATTGAGACGGTTGTAACAAGGCAAAAACTGAGTTGCAACTAAGCATTTGCCGAGTTGCAACAAAGCAAAAGCTTAGATGCAACTAAGCAATCGGTTAGTTGCATCTCGGCAAATGCCATAATATGTCTCTGGATATCAGTAGATTACAAATCCACTCTCAACGGTCTTCATTTTTTCATATTTCCACGTGTGAATATCTTCCTATAGCGCCTCATAAAAATGCTACCCACTATATACCCCCGAGGCAGTAGCGCACCTATTAGTCTCTCCTATCAATGTGGAAGGGACTTCGTGTAACAGTCCCTTCGTTGTGTGCAGCTAGAAAAGTAGATCGCCATACTTTGACCTTTACTGTCCTTTAAGATCACTAGTGTAGTGGTTATTACAGGATGGTGAGGTAGGGGCGGAGGAGTTGGGTGTATTCGGGGGTGTAGTTGTGAGTGCCAGCACCTGCTAGTATGGTGAGGTGGCTAGTGGTATAAGGGGTGAGCTCTTGGCTCCATAGGGTGAGGACCCGCTTTGGGGGTTTATTTTGGGTCGTCTGTATGTAGAGGTGGTGCTGGGGGTGGATATCGTATTCGTTAGCTGCTTTTAGGTAGTCACTCTGTGCGGTAGTGGCTAGTATGGTAGCGATCTGTCCTTGGGGGGGTAGGTGGTGGAGGCTGGTTGCGAAGAATTGGTTGGGAGAGAGGGAGACCGAATGCTTGGCTATGGTCTCTCTCTGATCACTATTTTGGTGCGTTGGGGTGTAGTAGGGCGGGTTGCTGAGAATAAGGTCGTATTGCGTTGCACTGCGGTAGGTTCGGTAGTCTTGTTCTAGAATGGTAACTCTATCGGCAAAGGGGGATTGGCTCGCATTGTAGCTCGCTTCTTTGGCACTCGCTTTATCTAGCTCTATGCCTGTAATGTGGGTGGCAGGAAACGCTTGTGCCAACATAAGGGCGATAATCCCTGTGCCAGTACCGACATCCAGTACCGCTTTCGGCTGACGCGCTTGGAAGTGGTGGGCAATGTAGCCACCGAGGAGCATACCGTCGGTGCCTACTTTGAGGACCGAGTCCTCTTGGCGTATCTCAAATTGCTTTAGCCGAAATATCTTTGCCATAGTTCCTTGAGCTTGTACCACCCTTTCATCACCTTATTATTGGTGTGGGCGTAGTATCTCCGCAAGATATGATAGGCTTCTGGATCCTCTGAAGTAGGGGCAATAGGATCGGCATAAAGCGGATAGGGAGCTACCGCTGTGTGGTACCGACCCCCGCCACCAGAGTGGGTGCCACTACCGTCAAATCCATCATTGGTGACCAAGGGAGGATTGCTATTGATGCTCAGCTTTTGATGAAGGAGTAGCGAGGCGTGCCAACGGACCGCCCAGGAATTGTTTTCTCCAGCAATCTGTCGGCGTAGCATCTTTGGAAAGTCCATAAATCCACCATATCTAAATCGTTGGTAGAGCTTTGGATTTCGCTCTAACTGTTGTAGCAACTGCTTCCCATCTGGCTCCCAAAGCTCTAGCCAACGGTCTTGCCAAGTTGCCCAGCCCCAGCTCCCCGCAAAGTAAAGTGGGTGGTTATTTCGGAGCTTTGGAGAGGTATAAAATGTGCCGGTGTGTAGGTGGGCGATTCTTTTCTCCTTGGCGTAAAGTGTGAGCGCATCATTCATCCAACGCAAAAAGTAGGGCGAGAGAATGAGGTCGTCCTCCAGCACAATCACACGGTCGTGCATCTGAAGTAGGTTAGTAACCCCCTCCACAATGTTATGGGCGAGCCCTCTATTAGTGGGCTGGCAGTGGAGCTGTGCCTTGGGGATTTGTCGGCAGAGTGCACGCACTTCTTCTACTGCTTCTCGGTCGTCCGCACCTTTTGCCCCATCACTCCATATATATATAGGAGTATGGGTAATCTCTGGTTGCTGTAGTAAGTTCTGTAGGATTCGTGCTGTGTGCTTTGGACGGTTGTAGACAAATAGGAGCAGTGGGGCCAACTCTTTTCGGTTCAATGCCCGCTGAACTCCCTCTAAGTCTAGTGGTGGTCGCTGCCGCCAAAGCTTCATCATTGGTCGCATCTGCCAAAGATTTCTAGCCATCTTAAGGAGCGATCGTCGGCGATTTCCTCTTGAGAGAAGTACTTCGCCAAATGGAGCTAGGTGCCCTCTGTAGAATTGTGCAACGGGGGAGAGCAACGGATTGATCGCCTCTGCTAGGTGGTAGGCCTGCTTTAGCCGAAGAGTTTTCTCATCTGAAATGGGGGTGGAAGGACGGAAGTGCTGCCCCGTGAGGTGCGGAAGGAAGCCGATTTTCAATCTGGCAAACCTTACTCGATGGGCATAATCTAAGTCCTCGCCATAGTGGTGGAATAGAGGTGAGAAGAGACCCACCTTTAGGAGCGTTTGCCGTGGTAGATACCAAAGTGCCGCATTGATGAAGGTGAGTTCGGTAAATCCGTGATAGGGTGGCTCTGGAAGATAATGGGCAAATCCTTGCTCTATCGCTCCGTCGCTACTGAGGTGGAGTGGGGAGAGAATGCCTATCTCAGGATGCTGCTGGGAATAATCGGCTAAGGCTCGTATCGTTTCGGCTGAAATACTGGCATCTTGATTAAGTAGAAAGATCCCCTTGTACTGCTCCTTGGCTTGTACCTCCTCCATTAGGAGGTTATTGGCAGCCCCAAAACCGAGATTGGAGGGGCGACGGAATACCCTTACAAAGGGGTAACGCTTTTCAATCTCATCGGGAGTACCATCGGTAGAAGCATTGTCTACCACTGCAATCTCTAGCTGGTCGCGGTCATACAGAAAGGGCTGAAGTAGACTATCTATCCACTTCAGCCCATTGTAGGTGACTATGGCGACCAGAATCATATCGCCTTGGTATTATTTACTACGTTGGCTACGCTTGCGTTCGGTCTCATCGAGTATGATCTTACGCATACGCATTGACTTAGGGGTCACCTCTACCAATTCGTCGGCCTTGATATACTCTAGGGCATCTTCGAGAGAGAAGCGGATTGGAGGCGCAAGTTGCACCTTGTCGTCCGAACCCGAAGCACGCATATTGGTTAGCTTTTTGGACTTGCAGACATTTACATTGAGGTCTTCGTCACGGGTGTTTTCTCCAACCACCTGACCAGCATATACCTCCTCTTGTGGGTCAATGAAGAATCGACCGCGGCTCTGAAGGTTATTTAGGGCATAGGCGTAGGCGGTACCACTCTCTAGTGCCACGATAGAACCATTGTTGCGGGTCTCGATATCGCCCTTCCAAGGCTCAAAGTCAAGGAACCTATGTGCCATAATTGCCTCACCACTCGAAGCGGTTAGCACCTGATTGTTCAATCCGATGATGCCTCGGGATGGGATGCGGAACTTGAGGAAGGTGCGGTCGTTTTTCTGCTCCATCTCGGTCATCTCGCCCTTACGACGGGTCACGAGGTCAATGATTTTGCTCGCCACCTCCTCGGGAAGGTTCACCGTTAGCTCCTCAATTGGCTCATGCTTTACCCCATCAATCTCCTTGATGATGACTTGGGGCTGCCCCACCTGAAGCTCGTACCCCTCACGGCGCATGGTCTCAATCAGGATGGATAAGTGTAGCACTCCTCGACCGTAGACAATCCAGCTATCGGCACTATCTGTCTCCTCTACTCGTAGCGCTAGGTTTTTGTCTAGCTCTCTCTGGAGACGGTCATAGATATGGCGTGAGGTGACATATTTTCCCTCCCGACCATAGAAGGGGGAGTTATTGATCATGAAGCGCATGCTCATTGTCGGCTCATCAATCGCAATACTTGGCAGAGCCTCGGGAGTGGAGACGTCGCAAATCGTCTCGCCGATCTCAAAGTTGTCGAGCCCAACCACAGCACAAATATCACCACAAGAAACCTCGTCTACCTTGCGACGACCAAGTCCCTCAAATATATTAAGCTCTTTGATCTTGCTCTGCTGCTGGGTACCATCGCGCTTCATCAAGACGATGTTCTGACCTACCTTGAGGGTGCCACGATGGATACGCCCCACAGCAATACGCCCAACAAAACTAGAGTAGTCGAGGGAGGTGATGAGCATCTGGCTTGCCCCTTCTAGCATCGGTGGTTCGGGGATATACTTGATGATGGCATCAAGGAGCTGATGAATGTTGTCGGTTGGTTTTCTCCAATCGGTCGACATCCAACCTTGTTTTGCCGAACCAAAGAAGGTGGGGAAGTCCAATTGATCCTCTGTCGCATTGAGGTTGAACATTAGGTCAAAGACCATCTCCTGCACTTCATCGGGCCGACAGTTCTCTTTATCCACCTTATTAATCACCACAATAGGCTTCAGTCCCATCTCAATCGCCTTGCTCAGCACAAATCGAGTCTGAGGCATCGGCCCCTCAAAGGCATCGACAATCAGCAGACAGCCATCAGCCATATTGAGTACACGCTCCACTTCACCACCAAAGTCGGCGTGCCCTGGAGTGTCTATGATATTAATTTTGTAGTCCTGGTATCTGATGGAGACATTTTTGGAGAGGATCGTGATTCCTCGCTCACGCTCTAGGTCATTATTATCTAGCATCTGTGTGAGCTCTGCACTCTCTTCCCTAAATAGCTTCCCAGCCTGTAGCATACGGTCCACGAGCGAAGTCTTACCGTGGTCTACGTGTGCAATAATCGCAATGTTTCTAATCTTTTGCATCTAATCTCCTTGTATTTACTTTTGTCGGCACAAAGATACCAAAAAGTGTACGCACACGGTGATAATCACCCCGCCCCCTTCAATCCTCCATCGGATATATGAGGTGAGGAACAGCAGAAAAATGGGTCGGAAGTATTGTTTTATAGCATACTTTTGGGGTAAAAGGTGTTTGGTATCTATTTATTTCTTAAATTTGTGATGTTGTAACCTAAGGGTCTAAAGTACCATTGGATGATGACAGAATATTATTAACGATTTACTAATCTATACATTTATTATCTATTGCATTATGAAAGTAGCAGAGATTATTAAGAATCTGGAAGCTAAGCACCCAGGCGAGGCTGAGTATATCCAGGCAGTGCAGGAAGTTCTTGAGTCTATTGAGGACCTATACAATGCACATCCTGAATACGACAAAAACAAGATCGTAGAGCGGATGGTGGAGCCAGACCGTATCTTTACGTTCCGTGTGAATTGGGTAGACGATAAGGGTGAGGTGCAGACCAACATCGGTTATCGTGTACAGTTTAACTCGGCAATTGGCCCATACAAGGGTGGTATCCGCTTCCACAAAGCCGTGACCCCTTCTATGCTTAAGTTCCTCGGCTTTGAGCAGACTTTCAAGAATGCACTAACTACTTTGCCTATGGGCGGTGGTAAGGGTGGTTCGGACTTTGATCCAGTAGGTAAGTCAGAGGCTGAGATCATGCGTTTCTGCCAAGCCTTTATGCTAGAGCTAGTTCACTGCATCGGTCCTGATCAGGATATTCCTGCTGGTGATGTAGGTGTTGGTACGCGCGAGATCGGCTATATGAATGGTATGTACCAAAAGATTACTCGTGAGTATCACACTGGTGTACTTACTGGTAAGGGTATGACTTGGGGCGGTTCAGAATTCCGTCCAGAGGCTACTGGTTTTGGTGCTCTTTACTTCACCGAGCACCTTCTTGCTAAGGCAGGTAAGGACATCAAGGGTAAGAAGGTAGCTATCTCTGGCTTCGGTAACGTAGCTTGGGGTGCTGCTAAGAAGACCACTGAGCTAGGTGGTAAGGTGATTGCTATCTCTGGTCCTGACGGTGTTTGCGAGATTCCTAATGGTATCACTGAGGAGATGATCGACTATATGCCTGTAATGCGTAGCTCAAACCGCAACAAGGTACAGGATATGGCAGATAAGTTCCCAGACAAAACTAAGTTTACTCCTGGCAAGAAGGCTTGGAGCATCCCTTGTGATATCGCTCTTCCTTGTGCTTTCCAGAATGAGTTGAATGGAGACGATGCTAAGGAGTTGAAGGATAATGGTTGCTGGTGCTGCTGCGAGGTTTCGAATATGGGTTGTACTCCTGAGGCTATCCACCTCTTCCAAAGCAGTGGTATGCTCTTTGCCCCTGGTAAGGCTGTGAATGCTGGTGGTGTGGCTACTTCTGGTCTTGAGATGACTCAGAATGCTGCTCACCTCAATTGGCCTGCTGAGGAGGTTAATGAGAAGCTACACTGGATCATGAAGTCGATCCACGAGCAGTGCGTGAAGTATGGTACTCAACCTGATGGTTCTGTAGACTACGTGAAGGGTGCTAATATCGCAGGCTTCATGAAGGTAGCACAGGCTATGCTTGAGCAAGGCGTTATCTAATTAGATAATAGCATATCAAAAAATGGGCTAGGGTCAGTAATGACGCTAGCCCATTTTGTATATAGACCTTTCAAGACGAGACAGCGTTGATCATCATAATATTCCCTATATCAAGCCAAGATGTTTGATGTATAAAACAAAAATGTTTTATACGTGAAATAGAATGGCTTTGTATATGAAATAATTGGGGTAGGCTACAGGGGTTCAGGGGTTACGTATTAGGAGTATATGCATAAGTTAATGACTCTATAAATAGTGGAAAGTAGTGGCAAAAAAGCCCATTTATAACAATATGATATTCAACACTATATAAAAGCGAAAACTTAGTTGCAACTAAGCGATCGGCGAGTT
>NZ_KV820684.1:23382-23686 GCF_001815465.1 Porphyromonas sp. HMSC077F02
AGTTGCAACTAAACTTTTGACCACTTAGCTGTTGTAACAATGATCTTATACAAGCTATTGAGTATAATGGCGTAAGGACCTCGTCAGAGGTCCCTCTTAAGTAGGCACAAGTCGGAAGGGCGTTAGCCCCGAACGACCTGTGTGTAAGAGCATATTCAGCACCTCCTTGACCCCAGCTGAGGGGTCCGGCCTAGAGATAGGGTTGTCCGACCCCTCGGCCGGGGTCGCAAGGGTGTTTTACACGTATCAATACACAGGTCTTCGGCACTCCGTGCCTTGACCTGTGCCTATTTAGCACGGACCT
>NZ_KV820684.1:23786-30123 GCF_001815465.1 Porphyromonas sp. HMSC077F02
GCCGAGGTCCTTACTCATAGACACCCCGCTAAAATCCATACGGTAAGAACTTTCCAATGCATTACCTCTGGGCAGGCTGCTAGGTCGTCTTCCCCAATTAAATTTAGTCTTAACAGCCCCTTGCCAAACGACCTTCTTATGTAAGGATTAGAAGCGAAGGGTCTTAGGACGCCCTTTGGAGATGGTGTAGCTCTTGATGGCTCCTGTAGTGGGGTGTTTTAGTCGGATAGTGGTGCGATTGAGTTGAGTAGAGAGGGTCACCTGTTTTGGTTTGCCATTGCTCCAAGTGAGGTCTACCATGGCACCACCTCTCACTCTGAGCTGACGGAAGCTACCACTTTGCCAAGTTGGGGGTAGGGCTGGCAATAGCTCCACAAAGCCATCTTGACTTTGGATGAGCATCTCTGAGATGGCCGCGATACCACCGAAGTTTCCATCAATCTGAAAGGGTGGGTGGGCACAGAATAAATTGGGATAGGTACCCCCGCTATTTTCTGCTGGTTGTAGTAGGCTTTTCAGTAGCTTATGTGCACGTGCTCCATCCTTGAGCCTAGCCCAAAAGTTGATCTTCCATGCTCGTGACCAACCTGTTCCACCATCGCCACGACGGTTAAGAGTCTCCATCGCAGCCTTAGCTAAGTGGGGAGTACTATTAGTAGAAATAGCATTGCCAGGGTAGAGAGCATAGAGATGCGAAACGTGCCGGTGGTGTGGCTCAACCTCTTGATAGTCCTCCAGCCACTCTTGCAGATATCCTTTGGGACTTATCTGGTTGGGCGCTAATCGTGGTAAGATCGCCTTAGCCTTGGCTGTCCACTCGTTTTCTATCCCAAGAATAGCGGCCGAAGTGATGAGGTTGGTAAGTAGCTCTCTTACAATTTGGTTGTCCATAGTCGCCCCCATACAGATATAGAGTGGGGACGTGCTACCAGGCAATAAGTATCCATTTTCGGGCGAAGAGGTAGGAGCTGTGACTAGCCAACCGTGCGACGGCTCCTCAATAAGGGAGGTGATGAAGAACTTTGCCGCCCCTTCGAGCATCGGGTAGTACCTCCGCAGAAACTCACGATCGAGTGTAAAGGCGTAGTGATCCCAAACGTGTTGCATCAACCAGGCACCGCCCGTATTAGTGGCACCCCATGATGCACTCTCGCCAGGAGCGGTAAAACTCCACGGGTTGGTCATCATATGAGCTGTCCACCCCTCGGCATTGTAGTAGGTCTTGGCGGTTTTGGTTCCACTCTCCACGAGAGACTCTGCCAGTCGATAGAGGGGCAAGGTGTGGTCGCCTAGTCCTGCCACTTCAGCTGGCCAGTAATTCATCTGTAGGTTGATGTTGAGATGATAGTCGCCATTCCAAGGGAGTTGAGTGCCACCTGCCCACATTCCTTGTAGGTTGAGGGGTAAAGCATCGGGGCGAGTGCCTGAAATCATAAGGTAGCGACCGAAGTTGTAGTAAAGCTCTACGAAAGCAGGGTCCTCATCCTTTTGGAAGCGTTGCAGTCGCTCGTCGGTGGTGAGCGACTGATGGTCTACTTTGCTATCAAGATGGATAGCTACTCGGTGGTACTTCTCTTGGTAGCTTTGGAGGTGGTGGGAAAGCAGCTCTTGCCAATTCCCGTGAGATAGGTCGCTTTTGCCTGGCAATAGAGAGGTGGTATTGCCGATTAGCAGAAGCACCTCATCGGCATTCATCACCTTCAGCCCTCCCTCGGAGATAGAGACCTCACCACCTATGGGGTATATCTTGAGCTGTGCTTTGTAGGTGACTCCTTTGTCGGTTCCCCAACCATCTTCCAATTGCCCTTCAAGGGTTATCTCATCGGGTGCGATTGAAAGTTGATATTGACTTGGTCGCCAAAGCTGCGTGGTGAAGGAGATCTTACCCTTTTGACTTGCAGTGAGCCGAATGGCTAGTACGTCCTCCTTGCCATGGCTGGCAATGTATTCGCGGCGATACTCCACCTCTCCCATTTTGAAAGAAGTAGTGAGTAGTGCTTCATCTAGATCTAGCTGGAAGCGGTAGTCACTGTAAGAGCTATCGGGTAACTGATGCTGTAGATTGAGCCAGCCGAGCATCTGGAAAGAGCCGTAGGGGGTGGTGGCCGATTGACCATGGTTGCTTCCTTTCCCCCCGCAGACAAAGTGCTGATAGACGAGGTCTTGGGCCAACTGGCTATCACCCTTTAAGAGTGCCTCACGGATACTGGGGAGATAGTTGCTTGCCCCTTCTTTCCACTGAGTGGGGTCGTAGCTACCGCTCCACATACTGATATCATTGAGGATAATTCGCTCATTGGCGATACCTCCATCGGGCATCATACCGAGCCGTCCATTACCTAGCGGAAGTCGCTCCTCCCATCTAGTTGCTGGGTGATCGTACCATAGAATATGCTCCTGAGCGAGTGCCTGGAGTGCCACAAGAAGGCTACAAAGGAGGAGTGCAAATCTTTTAGTCATTACTGTTGCCTATTGATATGATTTATATGCGAGTGCAAGTTAAGCAAATAATTGCATATACTCTGACCCTATTTCAATGACTGAGTGTGTAACTCGTATCTGTCCCATTTCTTATTGAGAAGCATAATATGATAGCTTTTATGTCTCCTTGATAGAGATTATTGACTTGATAGACTTGTTTTGTCGCTTGGTTTTATTATGTTGTCTCGTAAAGATTGGCTACATTTGTGGTATAAAATCTTTAATTAATCATTAAATAATAATTGACCCTATGGCTCTTAAGTTTATGACTGCTGATGAAGCAGCAAAGTTTGTACACCACAATGACAATGTGGGGTTCAGTGGATTTACACCTGCTGGATGTCCGAAGGTAATTCCTGCGGCTATTGCACGTCATGCAAAGTCCGAGCATGAAGCTGGACGTCCTTTCCAGATAGGTGTTTTTACTGGTGCATCAACTGGGGATAGGCTTGATGGTGAGCTAGCTCGTGCAGAGGCTATCAAGTTTAGAACCCCTTATCAATCTAATAAAGATTTGCGTGCCCTTATTAATGCAGGAAAGGTGGACTATAATGATATGCATCTTTCAATGCTTGCACAGGAGATTCGCTATGGTTTTTTAGGTAAGATTGATATCGCTATTGTGGAAGCGGCCGATGTGACCGAAGACGGTGAAATTATTCCTACTACTGGAGTAGGTATCGCACCTACGATTTGCCGATTAGCAGATAAGATTATTGTGGAGCTCAATGATAAGCACCCAAAGGAGATTCGTGGAATGCACGATATTGCGGAGCTTCAAGACCCTCCTCACAGAGGTACGATTGATATTGTTGACTCTCACGATAGAGTAGGAGCTGATTGTATCAAGGTAGATCCTGCAAAGATTGTAGCAGTCGTGAAGACTTCACAGCCTAACGATGATTCTGCCTTTGCTCCACTTGATGAAGTCACTAAGGCGATTGGTGCAAATGTGGCTAAGTTCTTTGAGCAAGAGATGGCGGCTGGTAGACTACCAAAGGAGTTTTTGCCTGTACAAAGTGGGGTAGGTAATGTGGCTAATGCTGTTTTGGGTGCTATGGGCGATAGTGAGCAGATCCCTGCTTTCAATGTTTACACTGAGGTGATTCAAGATTCAGTGATAAAGCTTATGAAGAAGGGTAAGGTGAAGTTTGCTTCTGGATGCTCTCTATCAGTTTCGAGAGAGGTGATTCAAGATATTTATGCTCACCTTGATTTCTTCAAAGATAAGCTACTTCTACGTCCGCTTGAGTACTCCAATAACCCTGAAGTAGCCCGCCGTATCGGAGTGATTGCGATTAATACTGCATTGGAAGCTGATATTTATGGCAATATCAATTCTACTCATGTGATGGGCACCAAAATGATGAATGGCATTGGAGGATCGGGTGACTTCACTCGCTCAGGCTATCTTTCAATATTCACCACTCCTTCGGTAGCAAAGAATGGAGATATTAGCTGCTTTGTGCCTATGGTTTCGCACCTAGATCACTCGGAGCACTCTGTGAAGATCATTATTAGTGAGTATGGTATTGCTGATCTTCGTGGCAAGTCACCTCGTCAGCGTGCTGAGGAGATCATCAATAATGTGGTGCATCCCGATTATCGCCAACTGTTGCGTGACTATCTAGCTGTTTCGAAGCAGGGTCAGACCAAGGTTAATTTGGATGCTTGCTTTGAATTCCATCGCAAGTTCCAAGAGACTGGGTCAATGAAGAATGCCGATTTCTCCCCTTATAAGAAATGAGACTTATAAGAAGAATATATCCTATCACGCTTCTAGTAGCCATAGTGCTACTAGGAGCGTGTTCTCAATCCAAGAAGGAGGATCAAAAGACGGAGACAAAGGGGATAGAGTTCCCTAACCCACCTGCTTTGATTACCGAGCCTATGGATAGAGCAGATTATATCCTCGCTCACCTCTTTGATGGTGTGACGGAAATAGATACTGTGCTAATGGGCTCTTCGGATGAGAGAGAGCAGTTTTTCGCCAATTATTTTGCCATTAACCTTAATGCTAGTGAACAGGCTCGAAGGGAGACGATTCGCCAGTTCTATCAATTGGCTACACCTGCGATGGATTCTATTGGGATGAGACTCGTTAGTAAGTATTACGGTGAGCCAAATTCGCCTTTTTTTAATGAAGCAAGCTATATACTGATGACTGAGGAGGCTGAAAAAGCTGGTCTCCTTGATGAGGCAGAGCAAATTCGTTTGGCAGATCGTAAGGCTTTATTCAATCGAAATAGAGTAGGGGAGAAAGCAGAGAACTTCGACTATGTTTTGGCTAATGGTCGCGAAACTTCCCTATACAATAGTGTCTCTGGGCTTACTCTTTTGCTCTTTTATGATCCAGAATGTGATACATGTCACAGTACATTATATGCTCTTTCGAAAGATCCTAGGGTGAAAGAGATGGTGGATAATGGTCTCCATATACTCTGTATTTATGCATTTGGAGATGAGGAGTCTTGGCGTCATCACCTTTCTGAATTGCCACCGTTTGCTACTGCTGGTATGGATAAAAAGGGGGTGATTTTGAGTGAAAGTCTTTACGACCTCAAAGCCCTACCTACGATCTACCTTCTAGACGAGAATTGTCGCGTACTCATGAAAGATGTGATTCTTGATGATTCCGTCCTTAATGAGATTGAGGAGTATATCTGCTTTTAATATTTATTATTTGTCGATAAAATGAAAGGAATAGTGCTTGCAGGTGGGGCTGGAACCCGTTTATATCCAGCGACTAAAGCTTTTTCGAAGCAATTGATACCCTTGTATGGTAAACCAATGGTCTACTATCCAATCTCGGTCTTGATGCTTGCAGGCATTCGTGAGATTATGATCATTACCACGCCAGATGACCAGCCCCTTTTTAAGAAACTATTGGGAGATGGTCGTCAGTTTGGCATCCAGCTATCGTACAAAATACAGGAACGGCCTGAGGGGATTGCACAAGCTTTCCTCCTAGCTGAAGATTTTTTGCAGGGTGATGATGCATGCTTAATTTTGGGCGACAATGTGTTTTATGGTCAATCGTTTGACCGCATTCTACGGCATGCGATCCAAACAGTGGAGGAGAAGAATGAGGCGGTAGTATTTTCATACTATGTTCGTGACCCAGAGCGATATGGAGTGGTAGAATTTGATGCAGAGCATAAGGTGATCTCTATTGAAGAAAAGCCTAAAACCCCTAAGAGCAATTATGCTGTGGTGGGACTTTATTTCTATCCAGGCGATGTGGTAGACCAAGCTCGTAAGGTAAAGCCTTCGGATCGAGGGGAGTTAGAGATAACCACTCTTAACCAACTCTATTTAGAGCAAGGTCGCCTTTCTGTTCAAACTCTCGGCAGAGGTTTCGCATGGCTCGATACTGGTACTTTTGAATCGCTACACGAAGCTGGTGAATTCATTAGGGCTATTGAAAAGCGCCAAGGGTTACAAGTCGCAAACCTAGAGGAGATAGGGTACAACAAAGGGTGGATCTCTCGCGAGGAAGTAATGAATGTGGCCAGTCAATACAAAGGAAGTGACTACGCTGCCTATTTGCTTAAGCTACTGAAATAGCTTTTTCACCTCTTTCTTCCCTACTTTAACACAAAAAAGAGTCGATTAGTTTGGTAGTTTGAATTATTGTAGGTACCTTTGCAGAGCATTTGAGAGAAAGATAAGATAATCTATCGAGCTCTCGGGTGTAGGACTTATCGGGGTGTAGCGTAGTCCGGTTAGCGCACCTGGTTTGGGACCAGGGGGTCGTGAGTTCGAATCCCACCACCCCGACAAAAAGAAGAGAGGAATACTTAGTATCCCTCTCTTCTTTTTTTTGGTTCATCCGACATTTCGTGTGATACGGCAG
>NZ_KV820685.1:0-18572 GCF_001815465.1 Porphyromonas sp. HMSC077F02
AAACTTTTGACCACTTAGCTGTTGCTTTTTTAGGCAGTTGTACGAAGACCATCAGCCCCCTTATTTGTGGTATGGATTTATCCGTGAATGTTAATTATGAACTCAGAGTAACAATCTCCTTATTCATAGATACCCCGATAACTACCACTTACAAGACTATTCTAATGCGTAACCCCTGCCAACGCTTGTGGGCGTTGGATTAGCCTACCTCATTTTATTTCTCTAAATTTGTAAAAAGTTTAGACCAGCAGGTCAATAGTAACAGAGATAGATAGAGCATGAACCCAAAAAGGATTTTAGTGACCGGTGGAATGGGCTACATTGGTAGCCACACTACGGTGGAGCTTCAGGCCGTGGGGTATGAGGTGATCATTGTAGACAACCTCTCCAACTCCAATCGTGAGGTACTGAATGGTATCAAAGCGATTTCGGGTGTGGAGCCAACATTTTACCAAGTAGACTGCAACGACCAAGCAGCGATGCGAGAGATATATGATCGTCACCGCCCAGATGGGGTGATTCACTTTGCTGCTAGTAAAGCGGTGGGCGAATCGGTAGAGAAGCCCCTCCTTTACTATCGCAATAATATCCTCTCGCTCATCGTGCAGCTAGAGCTGATGAAGGAGTTTGGCACCAAAGGGATCGTCTTCTCCTCCTCCTGTACGGTCTACGGTCAGCCTAAGGAGTTGCCAGTAACTGAGGAGGCACCTATCCTACCCGCCACCTCGCCTTATGGCAATTCGAAGCAGATCAATGAGGAGATCATTCGTGATACCATCCACTCTGGAGTGGATTTTAGAGCCATCTTGCTACGCTACTTCAATCCGATCGGTGCTCACCCTTCGGCAGAGATCGGGGAGCTTCCACTTGGAGTCCCACAAAACCTCATTCCTTATTTAACGCAGACGGCAGCTGGCATTCGGAAGGAGCTGACGGTATTTGGGGACGACTACAATACACCCGATGGCTCTTGCATCCGCGATTATATCCATGTGGTGGACCTTGCGAAGGCACACGTGGTGGCAATTGATAGGCTACTAGAGGCTAAAGCAACTGAACCTCTGGAGGTATTCAACATCGGTACGGGGCGTGGAGCCAGTGTATTGGAACTGATCCATACCTTTGAAGAGGCAACCGGTGTAAAGGTGCCACATAAGATAGGGGCAAGACGAGAAGGGGACATAGAGCAGGTGTGGGCCGACCCAACTAAGGCGAATGAAGTACTTGGTTGGAGGGCACAGAGCACGCTCCAAGAGGCACTAAAGAGTGCATGGAAATGGCAACAAAAAATCACTAAGCCATAAAACTAGAAAACAAAGAAACAAAACTACATAACAACACAACTTACAACAAGCAATGAGACCAAATGAATTTGCCGTTTTCTCGGGAACTAAGAGCCTATACCTTACCGAGGAGATTTGCAAGAGCTTAGACTGCGAACTAGGGAAAATGCGTGTAGATCGTTTCGCCGATGGCGAATTTGCGGTCTACTATGAGGAGTCGATCCGCGGAAAGGACATTTTCTTAGTACAGTCTACACAACCCACCACTGACAATCTGATGGAGCTCCTCCTGATGATTGATGCTGCCAAGAGGGCAAGTGCACACTATATTACTGCGGTTATCCCCTACTTCGGTTGGGCACGCCAAGACCGTAAGGATAAGCCTAGAGTATCTATCGGTGCCAAGCTCATCGCCGATCTACTCCAGACGGCTGGTATCTCTCGATTGATTACGATGGACCTACATGCCGACCAGATCCAAGGCTTCTTTGATGTGCCAGTGGACCACCTTTATGCCTCCAACATCTTCGTTGACTATGTAAAGGAGTTGATTGAGAAGAATGAGATTTCTCACGAAAACCTGGTGATTGCTACTCCTGACGTAGGAGGTACTAAGCGTGCCAACACCTATGCCAAGACTCTCGGGGTACCTCTCGTGATCTGTCATAAACTCCGTCTACGTGCCAATGTGGTAGCTGAGATGCGCATAATTGGTGATGTAGAGGGCAAGGACGTGCTACTAGTAGACGATATTGTAGATACTGCTGGCACAATGACCAAGGCTGCTAACCTGATGATAGAGAATGGTGCTCGCTCGGTAAGGGCACTTGCTAGCCACCCAGTGATGAGCGACCCTGCCACCTCCAGAATAGAGGAGAGTGCACTGAAAGAGATGATTTTCACCAATTCGATCCCTTACACCAAGGGTGGAGAGAAGATCAATTGCCTGTCAGTGGCTCCCATGTTTGCCGAGGCGATTCGTCGTGTGGTAGAGCATGAATCTATCAGTGACCTTTACTCTATGTAATCAATAGTGGCTTCAAAAGAAGTTCATAAGAATAATGAAGAGAGACAGTGCTCCCAACGATCACAGGGAGAGCTGTCTCTCTTCCGATTAAAGCTACTTGAGTGGTTTAATGCTCATGGGCGTATCCTCCCCTGGCGTGGCATAGACGACCCATACAAGATATGGGTGTCGGAGATTATTTTACAACAGACGCAAGTGGCACAAGGGTGGGACTACTACCACCGATTTATTACTGCCTACCCCGATGTGCGATCTCTAGCCAAGGCGAAGGAGGAGGAGGTGCTACTCTTGTGGCAAGGATTGGGCTACTACTCTAGAGCCCTGAATATGCTCACTGCCGCCCGCCAGATAGTGGATGCATATGGAGGCGAGTTCCCAAGAGAGGAGCGAGAGGTGGCCTCACTTAAGGGGGTTGGTCCCTACACTACTGCAGCGATCATGAGTATCGCCTATAATGCACCTTTGGCAGTGGTGGATGGCAATGTATACCGCGTCCTTTCTCGTGTAGAGGCGTGTGAAACTCCAATTGATACCACTCCTGGACAAAAGTATTACCGTGCCCTTGCCCAAGAGTTTCTAGACCCTGAAAGAGCTGGGAAGTACAATCAAGCCATGATGGACCTAGGGGCTACTATCTGCACGCCCTACAACCCTGATTGTGCCCAATGCCCTGTAGCCAAGCTTTGTCACAGCAAAGAGAAGCCAGAGCTACTGCAACTACTCCCTATCAAGGCAAAGAAGACAGCAGTAGAAAACAGACACATTGACTACTTCCTACTCCTTGATGGCGATAAAATGTGGGTGGAGCGACGGGATAAGAAAACGATTTGGAAGGGGCTCTACCAATTCCCCATGCACGAGCAGAAGAAAGAGATTCTCACCGAGGAGCAACTTCATAAGCAGTATGGAGGAGAATGGAAACTGGTAGAAACGATAGATCTGCCAGACCATCGGCTCACACATCGGCTACTACATATCAAGGTACATACCTATCAATGGCAAGGGGAACTCCCCTCATCACTCCCTGCACCACTAGAGCAAATAGCAATTAGCGAGCATCATCTGTATGCTTTTCCAAAGCCATTACGAGCCTTTCTGAACAAGCACTTCAAGTGAAAACATTTGCATTGAATTTGCATTGGCGAGCAGAAAGTCTTATCTTTGGTCATTAGATAATAAGTAAACACCGATCAATAAATCAAGTAATCTATGTCGACAACAGATCTAAGCCATTACGACCCGAGCCAAGTACCTTCGGGAGAGAAGAAGAAAGTCACCATCATTGTCTCTGAGTGGAATAGTGACATCACCTTTGCCCTAAGAGATGGAGCAGTGAAGACCCTCCGTGAATTTGGTGTGCGAGAGGATGATATCGTGGTACGCTACGTACCTGGTAGTTTTGAGCTACTTTATGCCACCGCCAAGACGCTCCAATTTGGCAATTGTGATGCGATCATTGTACTCGGGAGCATCATCAGAGGCGAAACCCCTCACTTCGACTATATTTCGGAGAGCGTGATGGTGAACCTGGGCAATCTTAATACCCATACCAAGCAACTATCGGGCTCTACCTACGTACCTATTATCAATGGTGTGCTAACTACCAACGATAAGCAACAAGCCCTCGATCGTGCTGGTGGCAAGCTAGGCAATAAGGGGGTAGAGGCAGCTGTCACTGCCCTCAAGATGCTAAGATTCTAAAAACTACTGACCAAAAAGAGGGACCTTGACGAGGTCCCTCTTTTTTGTCAGTAGTTTGGGTAATTATAAGTTGAGAGTGTTGCATGCGTGGCACGCATACAACACTCTCTTTCATATTAACTTATAACCGTAAAAGGCTCTAGCTGTATTCTAATTTCTCCTTGGAAGTCAATAAGTCTATTTTCACGAGTGGAAATGGTAAAACCTCCATCCTGACAGTAGAATAGGAACTCTGCAAGAGTCATCTTGACTTGTAGCTTTCCTAAACCCTCATGACCAGAACCATAGGCACCTGAGTGATTGAGCTCGAGATCAATTGTTACCTCTTGATTAAGTCTTCGCTCCATTGAGTGAGAGCTTCCAAACATAGGGATTTTTATCTCGGTAACTTTAGTGAAATCAAGGCGGCCACTAGGCACTACAAATTCATCCATTCCCTTCTCAAGATTGAGATAGGAACTCTGAGGAATATTAAAGAACTGTTGGCGTCCCCTTCCTGGAACAGAGATGTATCCCTTTCCATAGACACGAACTTTACCAATACCCTTAAACCCTGCTGTAGCACGGATACCTGAAGCATTCATCTTCACACGTAATTCCTTACACTTAGGAATGAATATACTCTCCTTGGTATTGGCTGTGCCAGTGTAGTGGACCTGAGCAGGAGCATTGTTGTCCACGAAGTTGAGCCCTATAGCAATTGGCTCAGCAGCAGTAAGTGGAAATTGATTGGCTAGTGATTGCTTAAAGGCTTCCCACCCTTGTGCTATCAGCACACCATGATCAAAACTAGTACCGCCTACCATAGAGGCATTGACAATGGCTTCGTCACGGATCTTCTTGTAATAACTCTCGGAGAAGGCACTCCACATAGATCCTTCAGTAGCTCCCTTACCACTTAGATTAAAAGCAGCTTTGACCTCATCGCTAGAGTAGTTGCTAGAAATCATAATATAGTAGGCTCTTCCATACTCGATATTACTGATGTAGAGCGGACGACTACGATCTTTCAAATAGGCTTGTAAGTCGTAATCCATCACGAGACAACCATTGGGTCGGTCCATAGCAACGCTATAAGCCGATTGAATAAACTTCACCAATATATTGGTACGCCTCTTAATACGTGCAATTTCTAGCTTGAAGCCAATATTCTGTAGATATTCAGAGAGCCCATCAATATTAAAGCCACTATTGGTACCACTCTCTTCTGAGATCTTGATATCTCTAATCTCTGTGCTGGTACGTGCTGCAGAAGGCTTAAAATCATTGCTCATCCAGCCATTAACCACATCGCGGTACTGACTAAGCTTTGGCATAATGATCTGTGAGTGAATGGGATTACCTGTAGAGACAAGGGCTGTAGAGATAGTAATAGGCTGAGTAATGACCCCTGCTAGAGGGACAAAACTACCATCGGATACCGAACGGCCTTGCAACACATTACCCAAAAAGATTTGATCGCTCTTACGATCAAATACGAACTGCTCAGAATAGAGGAAGTCATCTCGATTGGCATTGCGCGTTCTAGAGATGGTCACCCCCTCTCTATTGGACTGCAATAGCATTTGACGGAATGCCGCGCCATTATTATCAAATGTAACAGGTGGTACTCCTACTGCATAATCGTGGAAAAGATTCATATCACTTCCACTATTATAATTGAAGTAGGTACGCTGACCGCTCTTGATCTCTTCAATTCCAGGAGCAGCTCTTAGACCCTTAAGCCCAGCTGGTACAGGGATTGGATTGACAGGAATTTCCGGCTCAACACCAGGTGTATTGTCATTATTATTATCACCATTTTCCCCTGGAGTGTTGCCTGGGTTATTCTCTGGGTTGTTCTGCCCTTCACCATCCTTTGGCTCCTCTTTTTTATTGACCTCCTCCTTCTTCTCGTCAGGAGTTACAATAATATTTTGAGTACAGCCAATTGACGAAGCTATAAGGGCACCTGTTAGCATCAATGCTAATATATTATTCTTTTTCATACTTTTCCAGTTATTATTGTTGGAAAAAAGATTGTGCTCATTGATAAGTTGGATTACTGATAATTACCAGTAACCACAGGATCTAGCCTAATATCAAGGGCTACGCTATAATTGATGCCAGCCCCAAGTCCCTTGGTCTCTACCTGTAATACCCCATCCTGGCAGTCGAAGATAAAGTCGCGAAGAGGCTTCTTGATATTGAGCTCTATTAGCTCCTTGCCATCAATAAGGCCATTCATACCAGCAAAGTTGAGCTTCACATGGATCTCAACAGGTTCATCGTAATAACCTGCCTTATCTTTATTGGCAAAGCTAGAAAGTAGGACATGGGCACTTTCCTTATTGGTACTATTGCGTACATCTCTAAAGCTATCACCCGTCTCAATGATAAGAGGATTTTTCTTGGTGTTGTTGAGCAAAGTAATAGTTTTATAGCCAACAGCAGTAGGAATCTTGATGCTCACTTCTCCAGCCACATTGGCCTTCTTGAACTTGGCGTAAGTAGCTTTGATACCGGTAAGCTGCGCTCCGAATTCAAGTGTATTTTGCTTGTTTGGAATAAAGATAGCCTCTTGTAGTGGCATCTCAGTAGCCTTCATCACACGAGCACGAGAATTATCATCTACGAATCTAAGATTAATAGCAATCGGAGCTGCATTACGGATATTGATAGGCTGTGCAAGGATGTTCTTAAGTCCTGTACCAGATGTCATCAATGCTGTATGATCTTGCTGGCTTCCACCAATTACCACATATTGCACCTGTGAATCGTCCATAACATGGCTATAGTTGAAGCTACCACCACCTCCTTGGCTCATACCAAAGATCATCTTTTGCATTGCCTCAACACTAGCACGTAGGTCCACAGCAAGAGCATCACTAGAGAAGAGCGCATAGCAAATACGTCCGTAGTGGATATCACTCACATAGACTGGCTTATAACCATTAAGCCCCTCAGTATTTATATTGTGAAGGAGACCATACTGTGGTAAATCCATGGACACGGTAAATAGATTCTGAACAAAGCGTACTAAGAGGTGGCTCTTATACTTTGAAACATTAGCATCAAGTTCGAACCCTAGATCCATCAAGGTCTTTTGATTATACTTGGCAGAGATACCCCCTTCGTGGCTGATATCAACCTCCTGAATATCAAGAGTGGTCTTCACAGCCGACTCCTCTGGGAAACCCTGGAACACATCAATCAAAGCGTCTCTATAAGTAGAGGTAGAAGGTACCTCGATCACCTTTGACTTGAGAGATGTAGCATCAGTCCCTTGAGTAGCAAGCCAGTTACCAGAGATCGTTATAGGATTCACAGCGTATTGTGCCACAGTAGCAAAAGCACCGTTGGTGATCTGGTCACTCTTTAGTACCATACCTGGGTAGACACTCTCCAGGTACTGAGCTAGCACCAATGGCTCACTATAGGTAGCTTTTTCGTAGCGCTTCTTATTACGATATAGCTTTACGCCATCTAGCAGTTTATCACCTTCGTACCCGCTACCAGGCTCATTACCGATATTAGGGTCGGTAAGCACTCCATTATTATTGTAGATTTTGCCATCACCGGGCAGAGACTTTGTCTCCACCACTTTTTTGCCTTGGGTATCATCACCTGCAAACATACCATTAGGAACGGCATAAGTTCGTAGTGTGTTGATTATAGCATCACCCGTAAGGAGGTTAGGGTTGTTGGGGTTATCAGGATTCTCTCCAGGATTATTAGGAGTCTCATCCTCAACTTTCTTCTCGTCGATCTTCTTCTCGACCTCCTTCTCAATCTCCTTTGTAACTTGAGTAGGAAGATTGGTACATTGCACTAAGCCCAAAGAGAGCGTTGCAGCCAATAGGGTCCATTTGAATGTTTTCATCTTTTTCAACATCTATCTATCAGTTAATATGAATATTGTTAGTATTGCTCTGGTATTAGTATCCAAATTAATATCGTTGCATTTATTTCATGATGCAAATATTATAATTATTAATAACATAGCCAAGAAAAAGGCAGTAAAAATCAACTTTTGGCAACAAATAGGTCGGCAAAAGTCTGTTCTATTTAACTTTATACATAATATTAATACATTTAACCTACATATCGTGCTTAAAGCAAATCTTAAGGCAACATATAATGGAACATAAATCACAAAACTAGAGAGCGTTCCACGTACGTTGTCATTTTGAGTAAGGATCTCTACCGAAGTACTAACTCTAAATGGTGTCCTTCGTTTCGTCAACAAACCCTTCTTGTATCAACCTCATATTCCGTATGCGTGCGGAATGGATTCCGCAGGGCTACGGAATACGTTCCGCACGCATACGGAATGCATTCCGCACCCTATGCGGAATATGAGGTCGGTATATTATCGCATTCCTGAAAGGGTAGACACTATGTCTCCTCTATTCCTGAAAGAGTAGACAAATTGGGAATGATGTATGAAGGGGCTATCTCGAACTTTTGGTCGAATGTGCTGAGACTTTGCACTAAGGCGATCAGCTTCGTTGCTTTCGTGAAACAGTCCCAACAAAAAAGGCGAAGCATAAGCCTCGCCTAACTTGTCTGGAAATATATATCTAGATTTAATTATCGTTCACCAAAGTAGAGTGGATAGAAGTACTCTGGACGGTGGAAATCCGGTTTATCAGCCTTTACAGGCATCCAAGAGACGAAGTGTGGAGCTGCCGTCTTATCGCCACACTTGTAGAGATTAGCCAAAAGATGATTGGGAAATGGCTCTCTATTAATATCCAATCCCAGAATCTCGAATGGGATAAATACCGAAACCCAAAAAGTATGCACCCCCTGTGGACGGTCAAATATTAAGCCCATTCGCTCACTCGTTACTCGCTTGATAGAGCTATACTCTGCACTTGAAAGAGAGGAGCTGACGTACCGACTAGCTCTATGAGCCGCATCACAAGTACCGATACAATTGAATTCAAAGTTATAATACCGCTTCTCGCCCGGCACCTGTAAGAATATCTCTACACAGCTATCCTCGTGCACTCTATTGCCATCCTCAGCGTAGCTAGCCTTAAGACCTATCCCTTTGCTCCAAAAGCGACAGTAAATACCCTTAGTAGAATAGGCTAAATCTGCTATTGTCACTGGTTTATAAGGATATTCATCAGGCCAATTGGCTGTCATAATGGGCAGACGCAATGCTTTGGTCTCCATCACCATTTCTTGAGATGAAAGATCCAATGCATCCAATACGGGCAGAAAAGGTATGACATACTTAAATGAATCCATGGCAATATAAATATTATTTGACTATCTAAGATTTGCTCCAAATATACTTAAATATCCGACATCTCCACTATTTTATTCTAAAAAATAACTAACTACGGGATATAGGCGCCTAGCTGCGTGTAATATATCACATTTGAAGAGCCTTGTGGACAATCATAGAATACCCTTCCCCAAAGATTTCCTCTCTTGGAGAAGGGTATTGTATCATTATTAAAATAGAGGGGTGAGATCAGTACTCCTCTTCATTGAAAAAGAAATCCTCCTTACTTGGATAGTCAGGCCAAATCTCCTCAATATTATCGTAAATCATCTCATCATCCTCTATCTCTTGAAGATTTTCAATCACCTCCATAGGAGCACACGTACGCTGTGCGTAGTCGATCAATTCATCTTTAGTCGCCGGCCATGGGGCATCGTCGAGCTTAGAGGCTAGTTCAAGTGTCCAATACATAGTTGATACTCTAAAATCATTAATATTAAAGCATTTTGCAATTGCGAGTGTAAAGATAACACTTTTCTCCACAATTACAAATAGTACGACCGCCAAGAAGTAATCTCCCAAGGAATTGTTATCTTTGTCTATTACCAAAACATGAATAGGATATAGAGATATATGGGTATAGGGAACTTTTACAAACAACCGAAGCCAAGTAAATTTAGATACGTCTACCGCTACTACGACCCCAAGAAAGAGGAGGATGAGAAGCGCCGCCGTCGCATACGAAGAGAGCTCGGCCTCACCGACGAAGTGAATGCCGAGGATATTAAAGAGGAGCTCAAAGGCTCCTTTCGCCGGCAGTCAGAGGTACTCCAAAAGTACGGCAAGGAGGGGGTGCGTAAGAAGTCCTTTGCCGAGGCCAATCGCACACCTATCATACTCCTGATTTTAGGAGCGGTATTACTCTTGTCATTACTCCGCAATTCCGACTCAGGATTGATGCGATACATTTTACAAGGATTTCAACAAATAGGTAGCTTACTAGGCATCAATGGATAGTCTCATCAAACTTTTACCCGATAATATCGCCAATCAAATCGCTGCTGGCGAGGTGATTCAGCGCCCAGCCTCAGTCATCAAAGAGCTGGTGGAGAATGCGGTTGACGCTGGTGCCACTGAGATACAAATTGAAATTAAAGAGGCAGGCCGGACACTCATCCAAGTCATAGATAATGGCAAAGGGATGGCACCGATAGATGCACGAATGGCCTTTGAGCGACATGCCACGAGCAAAATACGCAAAGCCGACGACCTCTTTGCCCTCACCACGATGGGCTTTAGAGGTGAAGCTCTTCCCTCAATTGCAGCGGTATCGCATGTGGTACTACAAACCCGCACCGAAGACTCTGAGCAAGGGATACGGATAGAGCTAGAGGGCTCTAAAGTGGTGAGTAGCGAGCCGGTAGTCTGCTCTGTAGGTGCCAACTTTGCCATAAAGCACCTATTCTTTAATGTACCAGCCCGCCGAAAGTTTCTTAAAACTGACGAAACGGAGTTCCGACACATCATCAATGAGGTGCAGAATATTGCAGCAGTGAGGCCGCGCATTGCCTTTACTCTTCGGCACAATGAGACGATTACCTTACGCCTCGACCCTACTTCTCCAAAGCAACGGATCATTGATATCTTTGGCAAAAGGCTACAGGATAATTTGCTCACCATTGACATGGAGACGCCACTCGTGCAGATTCGTGGTTTTGTTACAAAGAATACTGCGGGGCGTAAAAGAGGGGCACAGCAATACTTCTTTGTCAATGAGCGATACATGAAGCACCCCTACTTCCATCGGATGGTGCTCAATGCGTATGGAGGCCTAATGCCCGAGGGAGAGAGCCCCGAGTACTTCATTTTCCTCACGGTAGATCCCGCCTCCATTGATGTCAATATTTCCCCGACCAAGACAGAGATCAAGTTTGAGGCAGAGACAGATATCGCCTCCATCCTCTACTCCTCCATCCGAGAAGTACTGATGATGGGCGCAGCAGTACCTTCACTAGACTTCGACACACATAATCCTCTGGATATTCCTGTAGCAAAACAACGGAATGATAGCGACTTCTTCCCCGAGCCCCCTACCATCTCACCCGAGGTAGAGGTGTCGAGCAAGATGAATAGCAGAGGCGATACGGCACAAAATATACAGCTCCTAGAAAGCGACTTCAAGATGCCAGACCTATCGGATTGGGATAAGTTTTATGAAGAGTTTGAGTCCCAACGATTGCACACCAAGTCACAAGCACCCCATCAAAACCCGCTGATCACGGCACCTACCGAGGAGAGTACCACCTCCATTGAGGTGCCTAGACCAATGATCTATGGCAAGTATGCGCTATTTAGTCACCCTATGGGCTTAGCCATTGCCGACCTCTCACGGGTGCGCTACAAGATATATTATGAGCAGGTCAAGAGAGGCTACAAAGCCGGCGGAGCTACGTCACAGCGACTGCTATTCCCATCACTGATAGAACTAAGTGCCAAGGAGACCGACCTCCTCAAAAAACATCAAGAGCTTCTCGCACGCATTGGCTTTGACATCTCCGATATGGGGCAAAATGCCTTTACTATCAACGCGATCCCCGATGGTATCTCGGCTGGAAGTGAAGAGCTACTACTCATACAGTTACTCACAGAGTGTAGCGGTGGCAGTAAAGGACAAGAGGAAAACATCCTCGAGGCACTACTCAGACAGCTCATTCACTTTAGGGTAGAGCAAAGCCCCTCCAAGTTTACTCCCGAAGAGGCTCAAGAGCTAATCACACAACTTATGGAGCTGCCCGAGCACCTCGTCACTCCCGAAGGAAAAACCATCATCTCCATCCTCACCCACAAGGAACTAGACCAGCGCTTCTAAGTCAGCTAATAAATAGAGTACGCCTCGGAATCGGTAAGCGATTCCGAGGCGTACTCTATTTAATGACAATCATTTCTTCTTTTGTTGCTCACGGAGCATCTGCTCCTGTTGCTTCTGCATCTCCTCTAGGCGAGCCATCCACTTGGACTTCTTCTTAGGCTTCTTCTTATTAGCCTCTAGCTCAGCCAGTAGCTTCTCATCATTAGTGGTCCACTTAAATATCTGTGTCTGCAGTATCGAAATCAGCATCGATAGTAGCAGGTAGTAACTAAGTGCCGCCGCATTTTCATTGAGGAAGAAAAAGAGCATAATACCCATAATCCACGGCATCAACTTCATTCCTGGCATACTCTGACCCGAAGCACGCTGCGTCATATTCATATAGAATATCTGCACCACCGTCATGATCAAGCAGAATAAGCTCAAGTGGTCCCCAATCAAAGGCACATTAAAGCCCCAGCTCAGCACATCATCGTAGGTCGAGAGGTCATTAGCCCAAAGGAAGCTCTGCCCCCTCAAGTTGATACTCGTAGGGAAGTACTGGTACATCGCCATCAAGATAGGCATCTGTAGAAGCATCGGCAAGCAACCGCCCATACTGCTCACCCCCACCTTTCGGTAGAGTGCCATCGTCTCCTGCTGTCGCTTCATCATATTCTCCTCACCAGGGTACTTCTCATTGATCGCATCCACCTGCGGACGTAGCACCCTCATCTTGGCTTGCGATTGGTAGCTCTTGTAGGTAAAGGGAAGCACCAATAGCTTAATAAAGATAGTGAGTAATAAGATGATAAGACCATAGCTACTGATAAACTTCTCTAGGAAGTTAAAGACCGGCTGAATAATCCAGATATTGATGAATCTAAACCATCCACCCATCTCCACCACCTTAGAGAGGTGCGTCTCACCACCCAACGTCTCATCCAGCTCCTTCAGCAGGTTGTAGTCATTAGGTCCCACATAGATCTTCATCGAAATACCCTCATTTCCTACTGGGATCACATACTTCGCCTCCATCTGCTTTAGGATACCACTGCCTCCCTTCGCATCCTTTACATCGCTAATGAGCTCCACCGACTCCAGACCATTCGGACTGTAGAAGATCGTAGAGAAAAACATATCTCTAAAGGCAACCCACTTAGCACGCCCACTGATATTTTCTTCCACACTCTTAGAGGTGCTCAGCTTCTCCACGCTGCCCGATGCGGTCTCGTACGAGATACCAGAGTACCGCTGCTCCGTCTTTGCTGCCTTTTCATTTTGATAAATAGGCATATTCATCATCGCATCAAGGTATGGGGCATTCGGAGCCACCACTTGGTCAAAACCGTTACTCTCAATCTGCACATCAAGGAGGTAGTTAGGCTCCAGGGTATAAAGAAAGCTAAGGCTCGCCCCACCCTCACTATGAAGCGTCATGCGCAATCGGTTCGGTCCAATCTGCTCAGGCTCAAAATAGAGATCCTTCGTGCTCACCACCCGATTGGTACGGGTAATAAAACTAAAACCAAACGACGCCTCCTCGGGACGAATCAACCGAATTGGCTGCTTCTGAAAATCGGTGTAGGTTTTCAGCTCACTACCCACCAAAAAACCGCCCTTGGTGCTAAAATGGTAGGCGACACTATCATTCTCCAGCACAAAAGTCTGCTCCTCACCAGAAGTAGCAGTAGCTAGCTCACCGTAGTTCATCTTCGCCTTGGCGAGTAAGAGAGAATCCTTCTCCTCTTCCGTAAGCCCCGCCACCTCCAGCGCATCACTCTCCACAGGCTTAGCAATCAGTGCCTCCGCCGCCTCCATCTCCGCCTGATGCACGGCAGCAATGGAGTCATTGTATCTACGCTGTGCCTCTATCTCCGCCTGTGATGGCCTCCCCAAATAGGAGAAAACCACCAAGACCAATCCCATCAGCACAATCGCTGCAATCGTATTTTTATCCATCAATAAAACTTATTTGCTTCTATTCTCGGCATGCTTGATCGCAGCCCTCATAAACGACATAAATAGTGGGTGAGGATTGAGCAGCGTACTCGAGTACTCAGGGTGAAATTGCACCCCTATAAACCAGTCCAGGTCGGGACGCTCCACCACCTCTACCAGTCCAGTGTCGCTATTCTTGCCCGATAGCACATAGCCAGCCTGCTCAAATGCCTCCTCATACTTATTATTGAATTCATAGCGGTGCCTATGGCGCTCACTGATCTCCTGCTTGCCATACGCCTCAGCCACCTTGCTCCCCTTCTTCAGATGGCACTCATACGCCCCGAGGCGCATCGTACCCCCAAGGTTCACCACCGACTTCTGCTCATCCATCAGGTCAATCACAGGGTTGGCAGTATTGGGCTCCATCTCCGCCGAATTGGCATCCTCCAATCCTAGCACATTCCGAGCCCCCTCCACCATCATCATCTGCATCCCTAGGCAGATGCCAAAGGTAGGCATATTGTGCTCCCTACAATAGCGGATCGCCACCAGCTTCCCCTCCGTACCTCTCGCCCCAAAGCCAGGGGCAATGATCACCCCATCCACCTTGGAGAGCTGCTCCGCCACAGTCGCCTCCGTGAGCGTTTCCGACTGCACATGCACTAGGTTCAGCTTCCGACCATTGTAGATTGCCGATTGCTGTAGCGATTCATCGATCGATTTATAGGCGTCCTGTAGCTCCACATACTTACCCACTAGCGCAATATTAATGTGCTCCTTGGCTTTATTCATCAGGTCAATAAAGGCACGCCACTCCTTCATCTCGGGCTTAGGGCCTACCTCCATGCCAAACTTCCGAAGCAATACCTCATCAGCACCCTGCTCCTGCATCACCAGAGGCACCTCGTAGATCGAAGGCACATCATAGCTCTGTACCACCGCACGCTTAGGCACATTGCAGAAGAGCGCCACCTTATTCAGAATGCCCTCATCTAGCTTCATCTCCGTCCGGAGCACCAGCATATCGGGCTGAATTCCCTCCTCCTGTAGCTGTTTTACCGAGTGCTGTGTCGGTTTGGTCTTTACCTCACCTGCCGCCTTGATATAGGGCACATAGGTGAGGTGCACCACCATACACCTGTCCTCCAGCTCCCACTTCAGCTGCCGCACACTCTCTAGGAAAGGCAAGCTCTCGATATCCCCCACCGTACCCCCTATCTCGGTGATCACAAAGTCGTACTTACCGGTGAGGCCCAGCCGCTTCACATTGCGCTTAATCTCATCGGTGATATGAGGGACCACCTGCACCGTCTTACCGAGGAAGTCACCCCGCCGCTCCCGCTGAATCACATTCTGATAGATTCTACCCGAGGTCACATTATTATCCCGAGAGGTACGAATGTCTAGGAAGCGCTCATAATGCCCAAGGTCGAGGTCGGCCTCATGACCATCCTCTGCCACATAGCACTCGCCATGCTCGTAGGGGTTGAGGGTGCCAGGGTCTACATTAATATAGGGGTCAAACTTCTGGATCGTTACGCTATAGCCACGGCTCTGAAGGAGCTTCCCAAGCGAAGCCGCCACAATACCCTTCCCAAGCGAAGAGACCACACCACCTGTCACAAATATATACCTCGCATCACGCTTCATCATCACTCTCGAGACCTCCTATCTCTCTATTACTTTTGGTAAAAACAAAAAAAGGAAGCAGGAGCCAACAACCCCCTACTCCATTCAATCGCAAAGGTAATGAAAAATACCGAACCCCTCAAAGATAACATCACCATCATGGCGCTAAATACCCCCGAGACTTATCTACAACTTTAACCCCTTGAGGCGTGTAGTATTTCCACAAGCCCACCTCCTCTCCATCAGCTTCTACATCATCTCCATATATCCACCATCCTTCCGATTCAACTTTGCCATTAATATCATAATTGACCATATAACACTGCGATGTGGATTTCGGCTCATAGAATCCAATTTTTCGTGCCTCTTTCAAAAAGTGAGTGTTCTTTGAGATTTTGGTTTGGGAAGTAGACACCATACCATTAGCATAAAACAATAGCCATTGATTCGCCTGCCTATCATTATGGTAATATCCTGAAGCTTCAAGATAATATTTATCTTGTCCCACCTTTCTGTATACTTGAGCAAAGCCGTTTTTAACTCCACCAGCATAGAGACATAGTGTAACAATATCATCAGAAACTTCACACCAATACCCATCTTTTTTACCCAAAGAGTCCGTTTGATTAATATACTTCAAGTTGATACTCAAGGGAACCATAGGCAAGCTTACTGTTTGCCCCCAAATATTGGAGCAAACGATAAGTGAAAATAGTAATATAAATAGCCTCATACGCAATTATTTAGGTCTATATATTGAAGACATAAGGATAGTCAAAGGTACGATAATTTTTCTGGATAGCTTGCAGTTACAATGAAAGCAGGCTGACTACTAATGCTTCTGTGAGTACAACTAAAATCTTGGTTACGACACGAGTTGCTCTGAAGTATCTAATCCCACATAAAGATGATAAACGCAAAAGGATAAACTCCAATAAAAAGCACACCACCAACCCGATTAAAAAGGTCATCGCAATTCTCATGACTAAAAAGGATGGCTCTCTCATCGCCATCAGCCAATCCTCTTTTGTGCCAAGCCAAAAGTTAAACACCCGAATCATTAAGAGAAAAGTCGCAATAAAAGAAAGGATTGAAGGAAGCCTATTGGATGCTTTATTTTGCTTTTCCATATCTACTTTAACTGCATAGCTAACTCCCTATTTCGAGTACACTTCCTCAAAGTTATACCCCTTTGGGGCTCGCCCTAGTTTAAAGAGGTCATATTGAAGCTGATAAGGGAAGCTCCCCCTCATATACTTTTTATTGAATAAGCATTGTGTATCCACGCTGCTATCCAATATTACTCCTCCTTTGAGGTATAATTCAATACTTTCCCCATCAAGCATATGCCTAAAACACTCAACATCTTTATCAAGAGATCTATCAAAATAATCTACACTATCAGAGTGGAGAGTAAAATTTTCAGCTGGTATTAATGGATACTTTTTGGCATGATATGGCTTAATCATATATGCCTGTATTGAGTTTCCATGATGGAACCAGAGCAGGTTGTAATTATTAAATGCTACCGAATAGACATAGATTGAATCGTTACTCAAAAGAAGCTGATCGACCAATCTACTAGTCCTCTTTTGTAAACATAATTGAGGACTGCAACTCAAACACAACAAAGCCATCAAGATGGCAACCACCACTCCTATATAACTACTATTCATTTGATTCAAATTCCTATAATTCAAAGGGAACTACTCTTTGAAATTCTTGAAAAATATCAATATGCTCCGGAGCCTCTGCTCCTACAATTTCCCCATCATAATTGATGAAGTAACTTATCTTGTAATCCAACGACAAATCACTATCCGACTCCACCTCCTCATTCCTACTCTTATAGGAGTATTTAGTCTCCAACACCTTTATCTTTTCAGCTCCAAACTCATATATTATTGTTGCCTGTCCTGTTTCCCCATAAACAGTTGTAATGCTCCTTGATATTTTCCCGTTTACATAAGTTACTTTAGCCTCTGCACCTTCACTACTTATCCCTTCGATATTATATGTAATTGTCGTTTCATTGGTTGCTCTATTCACCTGGAAGACAGGTATAATATCTTCAGGTTGAATCTGAATAAAGTCATATTCTGGAGGATTTCTTGAAATTAAACTCAATGAACTATCCAATCTATAGATTTCCTGTATAATATCTTCTCCCGGATAATCTTCTATCTTAGGGATCTTACGATAGACTTCAATCGAATCCCCTTTTAGCTTGTAAAAAATTGTAGGCAGATCACAGCAAACTGTGCTGTATACATGGATCTTGTATGCTATTCGATTTTCAGATGGGATGTAAGAAGCTATATAGTAATCTCGTGAGTAACCATCTGTTATTGCATACATTAATAGCCAATAGCTACTCGCTTCGACTTTGCAAACAGGATAATATCGTAACCTATATCTACTGTTCGGATTAAAGTAATCATTTCTAGTATTGCACAAGTAATCCAAAACAATATTTTCAGGAATTGACGATCCCAGTGGCTGACCAGAACAAATTACAGAGTCAGGTAATACTTCCTTCTTATCCCAATAGTCAAGTATTTTATCTTGACCAAACACTAGTGTTGCGCTCGAAACAAGCACAAGCACTAATAAACAGATCACTCTCTCTTTCATTCTCTTTTTCCCGTCTAATTTCAGTGTGGATTCAAATTACTAGTGCAATTTACTTATATTTTTCCAGTTATATAGTTATTGTTTTTTACACTGGTGTTTTTTTAGGGCCTTGGATTAATATTCTGCACATAATTTAGAGCTTGTTTATTGGTTGCATCATTAAAAATCTCCACTAGATATGGGCCATTTTCCGAACTTTTATAACCAACTGATATCCAACACTCTATATTATCGTCTGCCGAGATGCAACAAAGCAATCGGTTAGTTGCATCTCAGCAAATGCTT
>NZ_KV820685.1:18672-58561 GCF_001815465.1 Porphyromonas sp. HMSC077F02
TAGTTGCATCTCGGCAATTGCTTAGTTGCATCTCGGCAAATGGCTTGCAGTAGCGGGTCTATTTACCCCTTTCTTTTACCCACATAATGGGGCTCTTACAGAGGGTTGGTGATAGCTGATTCTGCCTCGTAGTTTTGACGCTGTGATGGTATATTTACCGAAAATGAGGTTCATTATTGCATCATATCAAATAAATAATGTAGATTTGCCTTTACAAAACACATTATATTTAAATCTCAAATAGCAACTAGAGACTTTTGTGTGAAGTAACTAACATCATTAAGACAACTCTACTATGAGCAAAACAACCAATGTGAGCACCATCAACGATGTGGTGATTCGCTTTGCTGGAGACTCGGGGGATGGGATGCAGCTATCGGGCTCTATCTTCTCGGATGTTGCAGCAATTCTGGGAAATCAGATCTCTACTTTCCCCAATTACCCTGCGGAGATCAGGGCACCCCACGGGAGCTTGGCTGGGGTCTCGAGCTTTCAGGTAAGGATTGGCACCGAGGGGGTCTATACCCCTGGCGACTATTCCGATGTGCTGGTAGCGATGAACCCTTCTGCCCTCAAGGTGAATGTAAAGGCGATTAAAAACAATGCGACGATTATCTACGATAGTAGCGCCTTTGATGCCAGTGGGCTGAAGAAGGGGGAGTACACGTCGGAGGATCCATTCTTGGAGCTTGGGCTAACGAATAATACCATTATCCCCGTGGCAATCACGGAGATGACCCGAGAGAGCCTAAAGGAATTTGATATGGATCTGAAGTCGGTAGATCGATGCCGAAATATGCTAGCACTGGGCGTGGTGCTTTGGCTATATAATAAGGACATCTCTCCGGCAGAGGAACTGCTGAAGAAGAAGTTTGGCAAGAAGCCAACTATCCTACAAGCTAATATCAAGGTGCTGACCGATGGCTACAATTATGGGCACAACACCCATGCTTCGGCCACCACTTATCATATCGAGGGGCGAGATCAACGACCTGGGCACTATACAGAGATTACGGGAAATGAGGCGACTGCCCTCGGTTTGGTGGCGGCTGCTGAAAAGTCGGGCCGACAGCTATTCCTCGGGAGCTACCCCATTACTCCAGCAACAGACATTCTGCACACCTTGGCAAAGTTCAAAGCACTCGGTGTGAAGACGGTGCAGGCGGAGGATGAGATTGCTGGCATCACGACCGCTATCGGGGCTTCGTATGCCGGTGCCCTTGGGGTGACTAGTACCTCGGGACCTGGACTAGCCCTGAAGAGTGAGGCACTAGGGTATGCAGTGATTACGGAGCTACCATTGCTACTGATAGATGTGATGCGAGGTGGCCCTTCTACTGGTTTGCCTACTAAGAGTGAGCAGACTGACTTGATGCAGGCTCTCTATGGACGTAATGGTGAGAGTCCGCTGGTGGTAATGGCAGCGACCACGCCAACCGACTGCTTTGATACCGCCTTTGAAGCGGCTCAGATAGCCCTTGAGCATATGACACCTGTGATCCTCCTCACCGATGCCTACCTAGGTAATGGTGCTTCGGCTTGGCGGATTCCCGATCTGAGCACTTATCCTGAGATCAAGCCTCCATACGTAGAGAGCAACTACCAGGGGGAGAAGCCTTGGAAACCTTATTTCCGTGACCCTGAGAGCTATGTCCGCTATTGGGCGATCCCTGGTGTGGAGGGCTTTACCCACCGCGTAGGAGGTCTGGAGAAGGATAGTGAGACGGGTGTAATTAGCACCGACCCACGCAACCACGCACGTATGGTAGGGTACCGTAAGGAAAAGATTGCACGCATTACCCATCGCCTTCCTCAGCAAGAGATCATAGGTGATGAGGATGCTGAGCTACTAGTGATAGGCTGGGGAAGCACCTATGGGCATATTCTTTCGGCAGTAGAGGAGATTCGGGCTGCTGGACGTAAGATTGCGATGACGCACTTCAAGTACATCAACCCACTACCTAGCAACACTGCTGAGCTGATAAAGCGCTTTGATAAGGTGGTGGTAGTGGAGCAAAACTTGGGTCAGTTTGCTGCTTACCTCAGTGGTCAGATAGGTGGGCTAGACCCCTATAAGTTTAATAAAGTGGAGGGTCAGCCACTCAAGGTACGAGAGATCGCAGACTATCTACTGCATATACTGGATGGTGAAAATGTAAAGCAAGGAGGGCTATAAAGATATGAAACTAAATCAAGTAATAGGGCCACAGCCCTCGGGACTCACATATACGGGAAAGGACTTCCACAGTGGTGGGCAGGTGAAGTGGTGCCCAGGGTGTGGTGACCACGCTGTATTGAATTCGCTACACAAGGCGATGGCAAAAATAGGCATTGCCCCACACAATACAGTGGTGGTAAGTGGTATCGGTTGCTCTTCTCGCCTACCCTACTATATGGGTACTTATGGGATGCATACCATCCACGGACGTGGAGCTGCCGTGGCTACTGGAGTGAAGGTGGCGAATCCCGACCTTTGCGTATGGCTTACCTCGGGGGATGGCGATAGCATGGCGATTGGGGGCAACCACTTTATCCATATGATTCGTCGTAATGTGGATATCAATATGGTGCTCTTTAATAATAAGATTTATGGGCTCACCAAGGGGCAGTATTCGCCTACTAGCGACCGTGGCTTTGTCTCGAAGTCGTCTCCTTTTGGCACAGTGGAGGATCCTTTTATCCCTGGAGAATTGGTCTTTGGGGCAAGAGGGACCTTCTTTGCCCGTACCATTGATGTGGACATGGGTCTTTCAGAGGAGATCATGATAGAGGCGGCTAAGCACCGAGGCACTAGTGTGGTGGAGAGCTTGGTGAACTGTATGATTTTCAATAATGGCACCCATTTAATGTACACCGACCGTACTATTCGTGCCGATGTGACGATTACGCTCCGCCATGGAGAGCCTATGATCTATGGCAAGGAAAAGAATAAGGGGCTAGTGCTGGACGGTCTGCAATTGAAGAGTGTGACGATTGGTGAAAATGGGGTGACGGAGAAGGATATCCTGGTGCACGATGCCACCACAGAGAGCCCCGTACTCCACTCGATGCTAGCGATGATGCACACGACACCTGGAATGCCACTAGCACTCGGTGTGATCCGCAATGTGGAGGCACCCACCTACGACCGTGAGGTGACTCACCAGATCGTTGAGGAGCAGGAGAAGAAGCCCGAGCTAACGCTCCAAAGCTACCTCAATAGCCTTTCGAGCTGGGAGGTGAAGTAAACCTTTTCACAAGTAAAATAGCTCTTTTCATAAAAGGGAGGCGCCAGTAATGGTTACCTCCCTTTTTAGTGCTCTATTTTTCGGGAAGTCTCGTGGAAAATGAGTACATTTGTGTGCAGGAGAAGAGGGGGAAGGAATTCATTTACTAAGCAATCGACAGAGACTATGGCAGATCTACACTTATCGGACAAGGACCTAAAGCAATTGCAGGAGAAGGGCATCTCACAGACTCAACTTGAAGGGCAGCTACGGCGATTTGCCCAAGGATTTCCCTACCTACATTTGGTAAAAGCGGCCTCGGAGGAGGAGGGCATCGTGACACTAGAGGGCGATGTACTAGATGCAGCACTCAAGGAGTGGGAGCGGACGCTATCCTCCCCCACCTCGGTAGTGAGCCGATTTGTGCCAGCTAGTGGTGCTGCCTCGCGAATGTTTAAGGCGCTCTTTGCCTATCTACACACGGAGGAGATGAACGATGATACCCGTGAGGTGCTAGACCACATCACCGACTTTGCCTTTTTTGATAGTCTCAATCGTGCTTGTATGCTGGGTGAGGGTGGCAAGGGCTGTCTGAAGCTGATCCAATCGGGCAAAGAGCATACGGTGATTGAATATCTTTTGACGGAAAAGGGGCTTAACTACGGGCATTTACCTAAGGCGTTGCTTCAATTTCATCGCTACCCCGAGGGAAGCCGCACAGCTATGGAGGAGCAGCTGGGGGAGAGTGCTAAATACGCACGCAATGCCGATGGTACGGTAAAGATACACTTCACCCTAAGCCCTGAGCATATTGAGCCTTTCCAGACGCTCCTCAAGCGAAAAAGGGGTGAAATAGAGGAGCGCTACTCCTCTGTACTGGAGGTGACCTATTCTATTCAGAGAAGCAATACAGATACCATTGCTGTGAATATGGATAACCAGCCGATGAGGACTAAGGAGGGGGCTTTGCTTTTCCGTCCAGGAGGGCATGGGGCTCTGATCCATAACCTTAATGAAATCGATTCGGATATTATTTTTATTAAGAATATCGATAATGTAATTCCTCAGCCTTACTGGTGCGACACGCTGATCTACAAAAAGGCGATCGGAGGCTATCTAGTACAGCTCCGCAATAAGGTCTACAAGTATATGGCACAATTAGGGGAGGATAAAAAGGTGAGTAATAATCTTATCAGCGAGATCAAAACCTTTGTGGAGGAGAACTTCTGCATCGAGACCTCGGCACTTGATGAGCTATCACTGGAGGAGCAGACTAACTTCCTAAGGCGGATTCTCAATCGACCTATCCGCGTTTGTGGCATGGTACGAAATACGGGCGAGCCAGGGGGTGGCCCTTACATTGTGAAGAATGAAAATGGCACTACAGGTCTGCAGATCTTGGAAAGCACTCAGATCAATATGGATGACCCGGTGGATAAGGAGCTATTTGAGACAAGTACTTACTTCAATCCTGTGGATCTAGTGCTTTGTGTGAAGGATTATCGTGGCAATAAGTTTGACCTCCTTTCGTTTGTGGATGAGGAGACTGGATTTATCAGCCACAAGAGCCAAGAAGGGCAGGAGCTAAAGGCTCTTGAGCTTCCAGGCTTATGGAATGGGGCGATGAGCAATTGGCTCACGGCGTTTGTGGCGGTACCTGGAACCACTTTCAACCCAGTGAAGAAGGTGAATGACCTACTCCGCCCAAGCCACCAACTATCATAAGAAAAGATAATAATCAATAGATATTAAACAATATGAAAGAAAATATCAAGGAGCGACTGAAAGCACTGAGAGGTGCGATGAAAAGGGAGCAGATAGATGCATATATTGTACCTAGCTCAGACCACCATCTGAGTGAATATACCCCTACTTGCTGGAAGCATAGGGAGTGGATTACAGGATTTAATGGTTCGGCGGGTACCGCTGTGGTAGCAATGGATGAGGCTGGTCTTTGGACCGACTCACGCTACTTCCTTCAAGCAACTCAGCAATTGGAGGGGACGACCATTGACCTACGGAAGGAGGGCCTTCCTGAGACGCCCTCTATCGCCGACTACCTTCGCACGAAGAAGGGGGTGAAGCGGGTTGGATTCTTTGAGAAGTCGATGAGTACGGCGGAGGCACTTCGCTACAAGAAGGTGCTGGATATCGCTGGTATTGAGATGGTGACGGAGAAGGATCTGATCTCGGAGGTCTACACAGATGCCCCTGAGATTCCACGCAATCCTTTCTTTATCATGCCTACGAAATATGCGGGTCTCACTACGAAGGAGAAGGTGGCTAATGTGCGTGCTGCACTAGAGACAAAGGGGGCCAATGCTATCATCATCAATATGCTTTGCGAGCTGGCTTGGCTATTTAATATCCGAAGTAATGATGTAGCCTTCAACCCTGTGGGCATCGGATATGGTCTACTGACTAAGGATCAAGTGACGCTATATGCTTTCCCCGAAAAGTTGCCAGACGAGGTACGCCAGCATCTTAAGGAGAATGGCGTGAACATCAAACCATACGAAGCAGTTTATGCCGATGTGGCAGCGCTTCCTAAGAAGACGGTGCTCTCTTTTGACCCAGCTCGAAACAACTACGCTTTCTACAGAGCGATCCCTGAGGGCGTAACCGTAATTGAGCAATTGAGCCCTATCACGCTACTTAAGGCGGTGAAGAATGAAACAGAGCACCAAGGATATGTAAATGTGATGAAGCGTGATGGTGCTGCCCTCACCCGCTTCTTCATTTGGCTTGAAAAGACACTAGAGAGTGGCGAAACTCCTACCGAGTATGAGGTAGGTATCCAATTAGCAAAGTTCCGTGCAATGGATGAGCAGTATGTCAATGATAGCTTTGCCCCTATCGCTGGTTATCGTGACCACGGGGCTATTGTCCATTATAGTGCTACTCCCGAGAGCTCGCACAAGTTGCAGCACAATGGAATGTTCCTGCTGGACTCTGGTGGTCAATATTACGACGGCACCACAGATATTACCCGTACCATTTCGTTGGATGGCAAGCCTACAGCAGAAGAAAAGGCCGACTATACGCGTGTACTGAAGGGACATATTCAGTTGGCAACAGCTATCTTCCCTGAGGGGACGCGAGGCTCGCAGTTGGATATCCTTGCACGCAAAGCCCTTTGGGATAATAGTCAGAACTATGGACACGGCACTGGGCACGGTGTGGGCTACTTCCTCAATGTTCACGAGGGACCACAAAACATCCGAATGGACGAGAATCCTACTGTGCTTCAGCCAGGTATGGTTACCTCCAATGAGCCAGGTATCTACATCACAGGTAAGTATGGCATTCGTATTGAGAACCTCATCTATACCAAGCCACATTCTGAGGGAGACTTTGGCAAGTTCTTCTGCTTCGAGACACTCACCCTCTGCTATCTAGATAATAGCTTGGTAGACCTTCCACAGCTTACCGATAAGGAGCTGGAGTGGTACAATAACTATCAAGAACGAGTATACCGAGAGGTATCACCACTTCTTAATAGCGATGAGGCTGCTTGGCTCAAAGCCAAAACAGCACCCTTGAGTAGGTAATTTTTTAGACTAATGGTAGGAGGTACTTCCAGAGTACCTCCTACTTTTTTTTCATTTTTATATGGCAATAATTCAAGAGGTGAGGGGTTTTACACCCAAGATCGCTCACAATGTTTTTCTCGCTACCAATGCTACCGTGGTGGGAGATGTAGAGATAGGCGAAGGGAGCAGTATATGGTTTGGTGCTGTGGTGCGTGGCGATGTCAATAGCATTCTCATAGGCAAAAACGTGAATGTACAGGATGGAGCTGTCATCCACACCCTATATCAAAAGTCGGTCTCAATACTAGAGGATAACGTCTCTGTCGGACACAACGCTATCATTCACGGTGCTAAGATCGAAGAGGGAGCCCTAGTAGGAATGGGAGCTATTGTGATGGATCATGCCGTGGTAGGGAGAGGAGCGATTGTAGCTGGTGGAGCTGTAGTCCTCTCCAATACGGTAATAGAACCTGGTGCACTTTACGCCGGCGTCCCTGCTAAGTTTGTGAAGATGCTAGACCCTGAGCAACAGCAAACCATCAATAAGCGCATCTCCGATAACTACCAAATGTACGCCTCCTGGTACCCTCCACAAGAGTAATCACTACTCTTTATATCGGGTGGCAGCATGAAGGATGCGTCGTGCAATACTACTTCTTAATGAGCGTGGAGCGATCACCTCTACATGATTGGCATAACCAAGGATAGCTCGCTCCAACTCTAAATTAAGGATCAGCTCCATCGCTACTATTACACTGCCATCATCGCGATACTCTATCACTTCTTGGCTTGAGAGAAAGGGCTTAGTAAGTACATAGGGGGCCTGGTTAGCGTCGACCCATAAAGTAACCCTCTCCTTTTTGGATTTGAGGTTACGTGTCACCCCTACCATTGCATCAAAGTAGTCATTTGGCTCGAAAAAGGTATTCTCAACATAGGTGCCACCCATATCCTCCTCTATCTGTTTGAGCCTATCTAACGCCAATACCTGAATATCCTTCAGCCTAGGAGAATAGCCTATTACAAACCAACGGTTATTGTACTCTTTCAGAAGGTATGGGGAAAACTTAAACCTACTTACCCGCTCCGACTTAAAAGATTGGTAATGAATTAATAAGGGCTTCGATCGCACAATAAAATCATAGAGAGAACTGAGAAACTCTAGCCCCTTCAGCCGATCATTAGTATCAATGAAGACTACTTGGCGATGGCTCTCTTGGCTATGAATCCTATCTCGCATCTGAGTGAGGGTATCATCTAATCCTTGGAGCCCTCTGAAGCCCTTATAATGATTGATGATATCTAGTGCCCCACTTAATTGTGCTAAATCATCTTGTGTAAGAGGAAGTTCGGTGATGCTATACTCAGGATCAGAATAGATGTAGTACTTGCGGTCCACCACCTCAATGGGGGCATTGTAACCCAGTTTGTCGCTCCGCATCAATTCAATATCCCTCTGCACAGTACGACTACTGATACCTGATATTCCTTCAAAATCATAGAGTGCTTCTTCGCACGCTTTCCGAAGATCCTCAAGTGTCCACCTCCTATTCCGACGCCTTAGGCAAGCGTCAATAGTGCGAATTCGCATCAGTACATTTCGATTAATCGGCATAGCTAGCTTCTCTTTTTCCACAAATTTAAAGAAAAATGAGCACTACGACAATAGATGTCGCACACCCTACCTACCTTTGCCTTTGAATAGGTTACAACACTAAACGCAGAATGAATATGATACTGAAAGTAGTACAAGGAACCAGGTTGCCCGCAAAGCTGTGGCTAACTGAGGTGGAGGACTCTTGCATGGAGCAGATTATCGCACTTGCCTCTCTGCCCTATGCCTTCAAACATATCGCCATCATGCCCGATGCGCACACCGGCAAAGGAATGCCAATTGGTGGAGTCCTCGCCACAAAGGGGGTAGTCATTCCCAATGCGGTAGGAGTAGATATTGGTTGTGGTATGTGTGCCCTCAAGACCAATCTAATTGCTAGTGACCTAACACGTAAGGAACTCACCTATCTAATGGCTCATATTCGAGAGCAGATACCACTTGGCTTTGCTCATCGCAAGACACCGTTAGATGAATCTTTACTCCCCGACTTGCCACTAGACGAACTACCTTATCTAAAAGACAAAAAGGAGGCGATGCTACGACAGATTGGTACTTTAGGAGGTGGCAATCACTTCATTGAGCTCCAAAAGGATACCGCCTCTGATGAAGTGTGGGTAATGATCCACTCTGGTAGCCGTAACGTTGGCTACAAGGTGGCAGAGCACTATAATGAATTGGCTCGCTTTTGGTGCGAGAAGTGGTATGCCGAGACACTCCCCAATCTCTCTTTTCTCCCTATTGAAAGCCAAATGGCAAAGGATTATATGGCGGAGATGGAATATTGTAAGGAGTTGGCTTTTGCCAATCGTCGTACAATGATGCACTTTGTAATGGATGGGCTGGAGGATATTGTCCCAGAGGTAGAATTCGAACCACTGATTAATATCGCCCACAACTATGCAGCATGGGAAGAGCACTTTGGCGAAAAGGTAATCGTTCACCGCAAAGGAGCCACTAGAGCCTACAAAGATGAAATCGGAATCATACCTGGCTCTATGGGAAGCTTCTCATACATCGTGAAGGGGCTTGGAAATCCAGAGTCCTTTATGAGTTGTTCTCATGGTGCTGGTAGAAAACTAAGCCGCACCGCCGCTCTCAGACAGTTGTCGCTAAAAGAAGAACAAGAACATATGGACCAGTTAGGGATCATCCATGGCCTCAGAAAGAATGGACTTGACGAAGCCCCAAGTGCCTACAAGGATATTGAAGAGGTGATGGCCAATCAAGCTGACCTAGTACAGCCTTTGATACAGTTGGCTCCTATAGCAGTAATAAAGGGTTAGCTATAACTTTGCCAATTCCCTTGGTTATCTGCCGAAAAAAGGGTAACTTGCTGAAGATTTTCAAACCAATAACACAAAAGACTGTAACAACATGAAGAAAACTCTATGCAAGGTGGCTATGGCACTAGCTATCGCCACTCTAGGAGCGGGAGTCTCAGCAGAGGCTTGTACCGACCTAATTGTAGGACCCAAGGCATCTACAGACGGGAGCGTCTTTATTAGCTACGCTGCAGATAGCCACACATTATATGGCGAGCTATACCATTGGCCTGCCGCCACTTGGACCACGGGAAGCATCCTTAAGGTAACTGAGTGGGATTCAGGTATTCCAACAGGTGAGATTGCACAGTATGTAGGGCGCACCTACAACGTGATTGGCAATATGAATGAAAAGCAAGTAGCCATCACAGAGAGTACCTGGGGCGGTTGCGACAAGTGCCAAGGCACAGAGGGTCTGATGGACTATGGAAGCCTTATTTATATCGCACTTCAAAGGTCGGCAACAGCTCGCGAAGCTATTGACGTCATCACAGGTCTAGTAGATCAATATGGCTATAGAAGTAGTGGTGAAAGCTTTACCATTGCCGATAAAAACGAAGTATGGGTAATGGAGATGATCGGTAAGGGCAAAGGCGAGAAGGGTGCCGTTTGGGTAGCTATTCGCATCCCCGACGATGCTATCTCAGCTCACGCCAACCAAGCACGTATCCAGCAGATTCCTTTTAATGACAAGGAGAACTGCCTCTACAGTCCCGACGTTGTAGAGTTTGCTCGCAAAAAGGGCCTCTACAAGGGAAGTGACAAGGACTTTAGCTTCCAAAAAGCCTACAACCCCTACGACTTTGGTGGTCTACGTGGCTGTGAGGCAAGAGTGTGGTCTTTCTTCAATCGCTTTGCCGATGGCATGGATAAATACCTACCTCTAGTTATGGGATACGAGCCAGATGCAGAGCCAATGCCACTTTATGTAAAGCCTAATCGCAAGCTCTCACTTGCCGACGTGCAGAATATGATGCGAGACCACTACGAGGATACCCCAATGGATATGACCAAGGATCGTGGTGCAGGTGCTTATAAAGTTCCCTACCGCTGGAGACCTATGGGCTTTGAGGTAGATGGCCAAGAGTATGTCAATGAACGTGCTATCGCAACACAGCAAACTGGTTTTGTACTAGTGGCTCAGATGCGTAAAGACCTACCCGATTATGTTGGAGGTATCCTATGGTTTGGTGTGGATGACGCAGATATGACCCTCTTCAAGCCTATGTACGCCTCTATGACCCGTGTACCTCATAGTTTTGCACCAGGCAATGGATCTATGACTAAGTTCTCTTGGACCTCAGCCTTTTGGATGCACAACTGGGTAGCCAATATGGCCTATGGCAAGTACAGCTATATGATTAAGGACATCCGCAAGAAGCAGCAAGAGATTGAGGGGCAATGGCAAAGTATTCAGCCAGCCATCGAAGCAAGAGCCATGGAGATTGCTAAGAGCCAAGGCGAAGCAGCTGCAGTAGAGTTCCTTACCAACTACTCCTGCCAGATTGCCGACCAATCGACAGCTGAGTGGAAGCAACTCGGAGAGTACCTACTAGTGAAGTACATTGATGGTAATGTTAAGCTAGAGAAAGATGGTCAATTCGTAGAGGAGCACGGACTCGTAGCTTTCCCAGAGCAACCAGGCTATAGCGAAGACTTCTACCGTCACGTAGCAGAGGGCGACAATGTAGAGCACCTCAAGGTACCAGCAAAGAAGTAACCAACTCACACTTTATCTATACTAGAGTGATGAGCTGAAAAGTCAGTTCATCACTCTATTTTTATATCCACTGAAACCATTGTAACAATCAAGAATCACAGAAGGACCTCGGCAGAGGTCCTTGTTAAATAGGCACAGGTCAAGGCACGTAGTGCCGAAGACCTGTGTATATAAGTATGCACATGTACGTTACGACCACGGTCGAGGGGTCGGACGACCTTATCCTGGTCTGACCCCTCAGCCGGGGTCATGAAGTTGCGGAAATACCCTTGTACACATGTCGTTCGGGGCAAGCCCCTCCGACCTGTGCCTATTTAAGAGGGACCTCTGCCGAGGTTCTTCCAATCCATGAGAAGCCTTGACAGATATAAGCATTTTATCCTTCATACGACAGCCTCATCTAATACGGAATTCCGACGCTCAATAACAGGGAAAAAGTATATGGTATCGGTACAATTCCATAGGGAGTGTCTACTTATTTAGGAATAACCGATTGACCGTGTCTACATAATTAGGAATAGGACACTAGGGCACGCATATATTCCGCATGCGTGCGGAACGCATTCCGCACGGCTACGGAATGGATTCCGCACGCATACGGAATGAAGCTTTGATGCATCGGACTAAATATCGAAACGCATAACCACTTCATCAAAGACGTCATCAGGATTGATACCCATCTCGGCAAAGATCGCTGAGATACGTTCTGCCTCCCAAGGACGCAAAGGCATTTCGCCTTTACGTAGCTGATAGAAGCGTGTTTTTTGCATGCCGAGCTCTTGCATACAGCGTCGGTTAAACGTAGGAAGAAGTTTAGTAGGGACTTTACCTGCCCCCTTCATAAAGCCAACATAATGAGGGATCAATCGATCCTCTACATACACTTGGCAATTCGCCCCCACATCGGGTTTATTAGGGTGGAAGCAAAGGATAGGCATATTACTAGGTGGCACCTCCTGCCCTTTGAGAAAGTGCAAGCAACTCTCCTTCTTGGAGCAATGATTGGCAAAACAAAGTTCAAAACTCTCTGGAAGTGTCTGCGACATAGAATCTATAGGCATAATAAAAGAAATTAGGTAATGATACATTCATCTAATTGTACTACAAACTTACCAAATTGAGGAGACGATATCAAGTTTATGATTTATTAAATAGCCATATTGTGGCGATATGATATCTTTGCCGCTGATTTATTTTCAACAACAGAAAGAAAGATTGAATGAATATGGAAAAGAAGATTTTATGGTCCCTAGTAGCAGCATTGGCTGCGGTGTTGATGGTAAGTTGTGGTAATGGTGATAACCTTCCGAAGGAAGGCTCTGTCAATGACTACGAATACATCTTTACGGTGACAGCAGAAAAAGGTGAGATGCATATATTCTACACCTTTGACACTGATGCCAAGGAAATCTTGTGGAGTGAAGAGCACCGCCCAATAGCGAATAAAGAAAAGACATTCACCAACATCAAAGAGGGTGAGACTAAGACCTACACCTTTAGAATCAAAGAGGCAAAGCGGGTATCGGTCAAAGGAGAGGTCGTTGCACCCAATTCAATGGGGACCAAAGGCTCCTACCAATTTGAGGAACGACTTAATGGCAAAAAGGCTAGAGATAAAAAGGAAGCCATTGAGCTTGAGCACAATGGAGTAACTCAAAGCTTCGAGTTCACCAGTTCCTCCCTCTAATTCTCAATAAGCGACTGTTGCACGAAGGCGATCTGCTGTGTTGCTTTCGGAATTCAGCCTAGGTCACGTACGTGAGTACGCTCCCTTCGGCCTCATCCTCAGCGCCTTGCATCTCATCCTTCGTGCAAAGTCTCAGCACATTTGAAGCAAATGTGCGAGAATGGCACTTCGTGCAAACATTCTCAATAAAAGTAAGCGACCGTGAATGGATACCGACATTGGTACCTTTCCACGGTCGCTCTATACTATGCGTATTCCGACTAATCTGAGACTGTTGCACGAAGGCGATCTGCTACGTTGCTTTCGGAATTCGGCTTCGGTCACGTACGTGAGTACGCTCCCTTCAGCCCGTTAGGGCCTTGGTGCCCTGCGTGCACCTTGCCCTCATCCTCAGGCCTTGCATATCATCCTTCGTTCAAAGTCTCAGCACATTTGCGTATGCGAGAATGGCACTTCGTGCAACATTCTCAATCTAGCAATGCACGGAGAGAGGTAGGGAGATAAAACTGATTGGTTTTATCGACGTAAACCACAGGCATTGGCAGTTCGTGTAGCTCTTTATTGAGATAGAGTTGGTTGGTAAAACTCTTGATCTGAAGCGTCTTACGTCCTTTCTTTACAGTCAGCACCTTATTCTGTGGTTCATCACCACTTATGGTCACCTTGAGCCCACTGAAGACTTCACTATGTGGGGCAAAGTACTCGTGTGTCAGCTCAAGCATGGTAGGCTCTAAGCCAAGTGAGCGACGTAAGTAGTCATGGAGCTCCATATTATTATGGACACCCATGAGCCGCTGCTCCTCAGTTGGCGCATAACTAGCTAGGAATACATCCTCAGCGGTATGCCCATGGGTGGTAAATGCGAGGTACATCCTGTTGCGGTAGATAGATGCGATGAAGTCGGATAGTCCGGCAGTGTAGAGAGCGCCTTCGCCTGAAATATTGAGGGCCTTTAATTGCTGCTTAATGGCTACACGCTCGGCATCGGGAGCGAGCTCCAGCTGACGGAGCAACTTAAGTGCCACCAACTCCTCCTCTGTAGGTGCAAAGGTGGTCACCTCTTCAAAGATCTTTGCCAACTCACTCTCCTCAGCCGACTTGATCATCTCGGCCAAACCGACTGAGCTTTTTTGAATCTTGATGAGTGGACCAAAGAGGGTCTCTTTGGAGGCACCGGCATAATTGGGAAGGTCGCCTCGCCCAAGGCTCAGTCCACTATTACCATGGTCAGCGGTAACAACTACAATGGTATTCCCATCGGCCTTTGCGAAGTCGAGTGCCACTTGTACGGCACGATCAAAGGCGAGGTATTCTGTAGCCATCGCCACTGGGTCATTGGCATGTGCCGCCCAATCTACCTTTGAGCCCTCAACGAGCAAAAAGAAACCGTTAGGATTATTGCGTTCAAGTAAAGAAATTGCCGAGGAGACCATCTCGCTTAGCTTAGGATCTTTACCAGCCACCCCATCCATATCATACGGGATGTCACGATGAGAGAAAAGGCTCCACATACGGTCCTTTTGGTTGGAGGTAAGTGAGGCGTGATCATTGAGATAGACGCCATAATTCTGGCTACGTAGGTAATTCACCTGCTCTTCACTGATCAAGCCTGCCCCACCCCCAATCACTACATCGAGGTGGTTGTGCACCATCTGTGGGATAATCCAATCGTACCGCTTTCGGCTATAGCTATGTGCGGTGGCATCGGCGGGAGTGGCGTGTGGAAATTCGCAAGTCACCACTACCCCAACCTTACGATCTTGTAACACCCGAGTGGCCTCCATCAGTGAGACGAGTGGTCGGTACCCCATGGTGCTATCTACTGGTATGAGGTCCTGAGAAGTGGCATAAGGATAAGTGCCAACCATTCCCTGAATGGAAGGCATACCATTCATATAGGTAGAGGTGGTAGGGGCTGAATCACCAATGGGGGCATCGGAGCAAAAGGTAAGCACGGTACCACTCATGTAGGGGTCAAGGTGCAGCTTGGTAAGTGAATCGGCCTGTAGATTTTGATACCAGCGTGCTAGTGAGATGGTACTGAGCGATGTACCATCGGAAATCATAAAGATGACGTTTTTAACTGGTTTAGTTGGTTGCTCTGCTACCAACAACTGTGGTAATGCGATGAGCAAGGCAGCGAGTATACAAAGTGTTCGTTTCATGGTTACTATCTATTTATCAATTATATACTAAGGTCGTCTTGGCACAACGGAGTCAGCTCCTCGGGTAGAGGGGTGATATTCTCAGCTCCTTCCGTGCCAATGATATAACTATTCTCTAATCCTACCGCGCCCACTTCAGGGAATACAAACTTCGGCTCAAGGGCAATGGTCATACCGCTTCTGAAGGTATCTCGAGAGCGTGCGGTGAGCACCGGCACTTCATTGATCTCAATACCAAAGCCGTGACCAACGAACTTTACTTTATTGGCATGTCCCATAAAGTAATCGGAGAGCCCCTCCTCTTCGGCACGAGTAGCACAATGATTAAAGACTTCGGCAACTGGTGCCCCCTCCTTGGCATAGGTCTGAAACCACTTATGAAGCTCCATAGAGAGCTGGTGGGCTTTATGCACCTCCTCTGGCAGCGTCCCAAGATAATAGGTGCGGGTAATATCGGTTTGGTAAACCCCATAATTGCCCGACATATCTACCATCACTGTGGTATTGGGGGCTATCTCCTGATTGGAAGCGCCCATAGGCATGGCAAAGGTGCCTTTTCCTCCCATCGTGAAGTCGTAAGGGGCGGGGTTATCGGCATTGCGGCCAGATATCACATTGCCCATAAATATCTCTGACCTGGCGCCAAAGGAGCGGAAGAGGCCTATGGAACCACGGCGACGCATCTGATACTCTAGCTGATGCTGGAGGTCGAGCTCTGACATTCCACTCTGGTAAAGCTCTGGTACCAGCCGATAGATCTCCATATGCACCTCGGCAAGGTGGCGTATGGCGGTGAGCTCTTGCTCCGTCTTGATACTCCTTACGCTTCGCATAAGTGATGAGGCATCAACGCCACTCACACCTTCGGGAGAGAGTTTGGAGAGTCTCTGATAGTCGGTCACGGGGAGGTAGCCAAGCTCTAGGGCTGTGGTGGAAGATATAGCAAGCCCCCTACCCTTAAGTAGATCGGGAATCAACTCGGGCTTGCGCACATTAAAGATAAGCTCCTCGGGATAGCCTTCTAGCACGTAGGTGGGGCGCTCCAAAAAGAGTAGCGGTAGGGCCTCATCTTTATGAATAAAGATATACCCTTGTGCCACGCTCCCAGTGAGGTATAGGAAGTTGGGGACACTACAGAGTAGCAAGCTATCAATGGACGCTGCCTGAAGGGCTGCTTTTATGTTGTCTGTTTTGAGAATGATTTCGTCAATTGTTGTATTCATACGTTCGGGGGAAATGGATTAAATAGCAGGTAAACTCATTCCTGTAAACTTGCGATAAAGGTCGAGTGCATAGACATCGGTCATTCCACTTATATAGTCTAGGGCACTCTGTATCTTGCCGTACATGGTGACGCGGTGCATATCGTATTGCTCGGGAATACGCTTAAACCATAAAAGGCTATAAGCATTATCGGGCTTGGTCTGTGCCTCAATCAAGGTATCTAATAGGTACTCAAAGATGCGGAAGCCGGCGAACTCGATATCTAGCACCTCCTTGGTAAAGTAGATCTTATCAAAAGCTATTTCACGGGCATGCTCGAAGGCGGTACGCTCGCGCTCTGGCAGTGCCTGAATGAGCGACCCTTCGAAGGTGCCTTTGAGGATCTGCTCTTCGTGATCCAAGAAGGCAGCGGTAGTGGTAGCAACCAAGCGACCAATAGCCACCGAACGAAGGTAGGCAACTTGCTCATTGTGGTCGGTAACCTTGGAGAGGATCTCATCCACATACTTATGCTGCGCAGTGGGGATGAAGGCTTGCATCAACTCCATGCACTCTTCCCTGCTGATCAGCTTTAGTTTGTAGGCATCTTCGAGGTCCATAATCTGGTAGCAGATATCATCGGCTGACTCTACAAGATAGACAAGGGGATGACGTGCATAGACTGGTGGCTCGCCTTTCTTGGACTTCAAGATGAGACCTAAGTGGTCGGCAATCTTTTGATAGCTAGCTTGTTCGGTCTCAAAAAAGCCGAACTTTCCTTGGGAGCTGAGCGATGTATAAGGGTACTTGACCACGGAAGCAATGGTACTATATGTGAGTACGAAGCCCCCTTTTCGACGCCCTTTGAATCCATGTGTGAGTAGCCGCAGAGCATTGGCATTGCCTTCAAAGTGGGCAAAGTCTTCCCAACGACCACCCTCATCTAGTACTTGTTGCTTCCATCGAGTCCCTTTGCCTTCGGTAAAGTAGGCACTGATAGCCCGCTCTCCAGCGTGCCCAAAGGGAGGGTTACCCATATCATGAGCCAAACAAGCAGCCGATACAATGGCGCCAAAGTCGGCATGATCGGGGAGTAAATCGGGGTATCTTCGGCATACCTCTCGCCCTATCTGTGTGCCGAGAGAACGCCCAATACAGGAAACCTCTAGGCTATGAGTCAATCGGTTATGAACGAACACCTTCCCTGGTAGGGGGAATACCTGAGTCTTATTTTGCAACCGTCTAAAGGGTGGAGAGAAGATAAGTCGGTCGTAGTCTCTTTGGAAATCGGTTCGATTTTCCTGCTTTTGGCTGTGTGACTCAAGTCCAAATCGCCTATCGCTTATCAGCCTCTCCCATTGCATCATTTCGCTACTCATTGCTCAAGAATTATGGAGCTTATTGATTAACTCTGCCATACCTTTGCCTGCTCCCATCTTGATATGAACGAACTGGCTTGATCCGGGCACATCTTTAGGGTCAATGAGGTAGATAGGCGTGCCTCTTGGTACAAACTGTACTAGCCCAGCTGCTGGGTAGACGTTGAGGCTTGTGCCAATGATTACGAAGATATCGGCGGTCTCAACCTCACGAACGGCATCCTCCATACGAGGGACAGGCTCGCCAAAATAGACAATGAATGGACGGAGACGATGCCCTTGGGCATCTCTATCCTCGGTAGTCATCCTTAGCCTTCCTTCTGGTAAGGGAAGCGGAGTGGAGAGGTCATTCTCACTACAGCACTTCATCAGCTCTCCATGAAGGTGAATGATGTGGCTACTCCCAGCTCGCTCGTGGAGGTCGTCGATGTTTTGGGTAATGACGGTAACGTCATACTCTTTCTCCAGCTCGGCAAGTAGCTTATGTCCTTGATTAGGCTGAGCATTCACACACTGCTCACGACGGTCGTTGGCAAAGTCAATCACCAGCTTAGGATTTCTCCGATATCCTTCGGCCGAAGCCACCTCCTCCACTGAGTAGTGCTCCCAAAGTCCATCACTATCTCTAAACGTGGCGATGCCACTCTCCGCACTTATTCCAGCTCCTGTAAGAGCTACTAACTTCTTCTTTTTCATCTTCACCTTAAATTTACCAATCATGTGGTGTGTGACCCATCTGTATTTCAAGGTTACCTCCCTTAGCAATCTGCTCAAAGGTAATATACCGCTCATTCAGGGGCTCGCCATTAAGTCGAATGCTTTGGATATAGATATTTTCACTGCTATTATCCAGCACTTTGATCTTAAAGAGGCCATCACGCACCTGAAGCTCTGCACTATCTACCATAGGAGTTCCGAAGTAATAACGTCCACCGCAAGGCTCCATCTGATAAAAGCCCAGTGCCGACAAAATGTACCACGCACTCATCTGCCCAGCATCTTCGTTACCCGACAGACCATCGTAATCGGCATGATACAGCTCGGTCATCACCTGCCTGAGCAAAGGAGCGGCCTTGCTCTGCTTCCCTAGCATACTATACATATAAAGTATGTGATGGCTTGGCTCATTGCCGTGGGCAAACTGGCCGATCAGACCTGAAATATCTGGAGATACGTCATCGCCCTCAATGACTGAGGGGAGGATAAAGAGACTATCCAACTTGGAGAGGAACTGCTCTTCGCCACCAAAGCACTCTACCAAGCCCTTCACATCGTGAGGAACGAGGAAGGTGTATTGCCATGCATTTCCCTCACAATAGTCATCATTGCGGTGGGTAGAGGCCAGTGGATTAAAGTCGGGGTTAAAGTTACCCTTTTGATCCACGCCACGCATAAAGCGTGTCACTGGATCGTAGTGGTAGTGGTAGCTCTTGCTACGCTTGAGGAAATAGGTATAATCCTCCTCGTGCCCCAGTGCTTGCGCCACCATAGCAACGGACCAATCGGCTAGTGCATACTCGAGGTCATAAGCTACACTCTCTAGCATACTATCGTAAGGGATATAGCCGTACTGGATACGATACTCCTGTCCTCGCTTGGGTACCATAGCCGATGCCTTAAGTGCTTCATAAGCCTTCTCCTTATCAGTGACGTATCCTTTGAGGATAGCATCTGCCAGTACTGGGATGCCAGGCGCACCAACCATGGTATAGGTCTCATTACCCACTAGATGCCAGATAGGTAGCTCACCTTGCTCCTCATAGATCGCCATCATGGTTGCTACCATGTCGGGCATCATTTCGGGGTGAATCAGCGTCATCAATGGGTGTGCTGCCCGATAGGTATCCCATAGTGAGAAGATCGTATAGTTAGTGAAGTCGGCCTTTTCGTGCACCTTTTGGTCAGCGCCATAGTAGCTACCATCGACATCAGAAAAGAGGCTAGGTGCTATCATGGTATGATATAGACCGGTATAGAATATCTTCATCACATCAGGTAGGTGACTCTCTATTTTCACCTTGCTGAGCTCTTGATTCCATAGCTGCTTAGCCTCAGCACGAACCTCATCAAACTGCCATCCTTTTTGCTCGGCTTCCATATTCTTCCACGCTTCCTCTATAGAAGTAGGGGAAAGGGCGACCTTCATCATTACCTCTCTATCAAGCTTGGAGTCTAGGTCAATTCGACCATAGACCACCTTACCACGACCATCCTTCTCACGTGGCTGACCATCGGTTATCACAGTCAGATCCTCGATAGGTTGAGATAGCTCTACTGCGAAGTAAACCTTCTGATCCTTTGCCCAACCAGTAGAGTAACGATACCCCTCTAGTTGTGTATCATTAATTATAGTGATGTATCCCTCTGTAGCTTTGTCCCAGTTGCCTCCATTCTCCAAATCAAAGATAATGGCACGCTTCTCTGACCCCTCTGGGAAGGTGTACTTGTGGTAGCCAATACGACTTGTAGTGGTCAGCTCTACATCAATGCCATAACGCTCCAAATGGGTAGAGTAATAGCCTGGCTCCACATGCTCTACCGAGCGACGGCTATAGCTCCAAAGCCCGCTCTGTGGGTCATCGTGATTACCACGTGCATAAGTCACCTCGCCAGTGACGGGCATCACGGTGATATCTAGCAAGTCACCAATTCCAGTACCACTGAGATGAGTGTGTGAAAAACCGATCACCGTAGAGTCGCTTACGTGATAACCGCTACACCAATCCCAGCCAGTAGTGACACTAGTGGGACCCAATTGAACCATTCCCCAAGGGACAGAAGCTCCAAGGAACACATGTCCATGACCTCCAGTACCGATCCATGGGTCTACATAATCTGTAGGGATCAATTCTGCCACTACCTGTTGCTTACTCTCCTTGCAACCAACCATCAAAAGTGTAGCTAGCAAACCTAGCATACACATCAGCTTTTTACTCATCTCTATTATCCTCAATTATTCTCTACTTAATTCCCGTATGTCCAAACCCTCCTGCCCCACGCTCAGTCTCTTCTAGTGCTTCAGTCACATGCCATGTCACATGGGCATGCTTCGCCACTACCATCTGACAGATCCGTTCGCCTGGTTCAATCGTATACTTGGTATCCGAAAGGTTGGCAACGATTGCCTTTATCTCACCCCTATAGTCGGCATCTATGGTGCCTGGTGCATTGAGCAGTGTGAGACCGTGCTTTAATGCCAATCCACTTCGTGGCCTAATCTGTGCCTCATACCCCTCTGGCAATGCAATATAAAGACCCGTAGGCACCGCCACTCTCTGCAGTGGCTCTAGCTCTATTGGCGACTCTATATTTGCCCGAATATCAAGACCCGCCGATAATGGTGTGGCATACTCAGGAAGTGGGTAAGGACTTTGATTGATTATTTTAATCTCTACTTGATTATTCATATATTCTATCTATAGTGGTAAACCATTGTACTTGATTGCTTTCTTAGCTTTTTGTAGCAATTTTATCTTATCCTCCAAAGCAATGTCAATAGATATTGGCAATATCCATATTCTATTCCTTACCTCCTTTGGAATCCATTGCTGGCAGGTGAGCAGGCGCATTCCATCCTTCTCCGTTGTGAGAACAAAGAGATCCTGGTCACTTTGGAGGTCATCCACTAGCACCTCTACCTCCTCTTTAGTAAAACGATGATGGTCGGGGTACTCTATGTAATCAACCACCTTAGGGAAAGTGCTTTTGCATGTCTGCTGAAAAGCAGCCGGACGTGCAATGCCACTCACCACCAAGATTGGGCTATCTTGTGTTAGCCTATGCCTTGAAGTAGTATCTGCCTCAGTAAAGAGTGGTCTTGGTTGCTCATATCTTACACTGGTACAGAAGACATCTTGATAGGCCATAGTCCCGAGATTGTCCATTTTTAAGCGCATCTCAGTTACATTGACCTGCCGAGGAGTTCCAGTAAGGATAATTGCCTCAGCTCTAGCTGCCTCCTTTCTACTCTCACGTAGTCGCCCATACGGCATCAAATAATCGTCATAGTAAGGTTTGCAGTAAGGAGTCAGTAGTATAGAAAAAGATGGGGTCACTTTGCGGTGCTGGAAACCATCGTCCATGAGCACCACGTCGGGACGCTCCTCCTCTGGCATCGCCTCCATCGTCTCGAGAGCGCGCCGACGGTCTCCATCAATATAGACCATCACCTCTGGATGTTTTTGCTTGATTTGGAAAGGTTCGTCACCTATTCTATCTGCGTTATCCTCCAGAGATGCGATGATAGGCCTACGCGTGCGACGACCATAACCACGAGAGAGGACAGCGACCTTATATTCTCGCTTCAAAAGAGATATAAGCAACTCAATATGAGGGGTTTTACCACTTCCTCCTACGGATAGATTACCGACACAAATAGTGGGTATTTCCGACTTCCAAGAGGAGACTAGGCGGTGATCATAAGCAAAATTGCGGATACCTACAGCCATCGAATAAAGGGCTGTGGGTATCCACAATAAAATATTTTTACGCTCTGGTCTCCCCATGCTTAAGTCATCTCTATTTTACATCATGCCTAGAGTCGTCTGAGTAGTCTCACATGCGGTAGCCCCTACTCTAGTAAGATCATAGGGAGGTAATGCCTTTACCCCGCTCATCTGCTTAATGTACTGCTCGGTACGCCTATAGAGTTTCTCCTCATTGGTGAGGGTGAAATACTCATAGAGGGTCTGTACACTGGCACCAACATTGACTCCAAATATTTTTTGTAGCCAATCGACCTCCTCCTTACTCTCCACAACGGTATAGCTATCTAGTTCGGCCAATCTGGCTGCCTCTTGAATAGCCACATCAAGACCACCCAACTGATCTACTAGCCCAAGCTCAATGGCTTTAGCACCGAGCCATACACGCCCTTGACCAATAGAGTCGACAGTCTCTTTTGATAAGTCACGACCTGTTGCCACGCGCGTAATAAACTGATCGTAGCCACGCTCGATCATCTCCTGAAGTTTACCAGCTACACGAGGGCTTAGTGGCTTAGTAACAGAGAGACTACCAGCAGTAGAAGTGCTTACTTGCTCCTCTTTTAGCCCCAACTTCTTCATAGAGCCTTCAGCATTAGGAATGATACCAAAGATACCGATAGAGCCCGTGAGCGTATAAGGGTTAGCAACAATAGCACTAGCATGTGACGAGATATAATAGCCACCCGATGCAGCGTAGTCACCCATAGAGACTACCACAGGCTTCTCTTGCTTCAACTGTGCCAGTTCATGGCAAATCAATTCAGAGGTCGTTACTGCACCGCCACCCGAATTAACTCTCAAGACTACCGCTTTCACGTCATCGTCTTCAGCAGCTTCACGAAGTTGCTTCACCACACGCTCCGTAATCACACGTTCTGAAGACCATAGGTCATCAGAATCCTCACCAGTACCTATCACGATATTACCCTCGGCGTAGATAACAGCAACCTCATCACTACCACTACCTGAATCATAAAGTGGGAGAAGGTCCTCCACATGGAGGTAATCCATCTCATATTCACTATCTCCAAATAACCTCTCGGCAAGTGTCTGATCTAGATCTACACGATACACAAGAGTGTCAATCAAACCTAGTTGCTCGGCAATGTCCAACTTATCCATAAATTGAACATTATCGGCAAACTGCTGGAATACACTAGCATCTACCCCTCTACTCACTGCCATCTCAGTGGTAGTTCCTTGCCATAGACCCTGAAGATACTCCTCAATTTGCAAGCGATTAGCTGGGCTTAGACCGTCAAGGATATAGGGTTCCACAGCCCCCTTAAAGGTACCTACCTTAAAGACCTGCATCTCCACACCGAGCTTCTGAAGTAGCCCTTTGGTAAACACTGTGGAGCTAGTAAGTCCAATAATATTTAGGCTTCCCTCAGGGCCACCAATCACTTGGTCGGCAACGCTACTCACGTAATAATTAAGGAAACTATAATTATCCGAATAGGCAATCACCTCTTTTCCCGACTCTTGAAAACGCTTCAAAGCATCTCGCAACTCCTTGGCAGTTGCGAAGTTGAGACCTGTATTCTCTAACTTCAAAACCACTGCTTCGATATCCGAATTTTCACGAGCCACCTCAAGAGCCTTTAGGATCTCAGGTAGAGTGTAGTTTTTACGTACCTCTTTACTCAAGAAGTCAAAAGGATTCTCCACGGAAGTATCGGTCACAACACCATTCATATCCAGGAGTAGTACACTCTCCGCCTTTACCTTCTTTGTCTCTTTTTCTCCATTAAAGGCACCCATTACTCCACCAACTGCAGCACCCAACATTGAGAAAAAGATAATAAATACTATTACACTTGCTAGAATGACTCCAAGACAAGAGCCAAAAACTACTTTAAGAAAACTTTTCATCCTTCAATAATCTATAATTACGCTATCCGTGCTATTATTCAAGTAAAAACATTGAGCCAAATACCCTCTTAATCGCATAAGGTATTGACCTAACCTCCGACATTGCAAGATACCAATTTATCACCACATACACTAATGAGAATTCCCACTAATTTCACATTGAGAGAGAATGTTGCACGAAGTGCCATTCTCAGACATTTGCAGAGGAATTATATCGTCATTGAATTACAATGAAATATAGACCGTTAGGAGCGTTTTTGTAAACGTCTGATAACCAGGTGTATATTTTAGCGGTTTTCGAGTTGCATCTAAGCGATCGGTTAGTTGCAACTAAGCAAATGGTTAGTTGCATCTCAGCAAATGCTTAGTTGCAACTCAACTTTTGCTCTCCTAACTAGGGCGTGAGACATCGTGCAACAGTCTCATTTTTTTTTGCTTTCCATAGCTATGGTATCTCTAGAGAGTATAAACTCCGACTCTCTGTGACTGCTTTTTCAAACAAAGCTAAGCCCCATGCACACAGCGTTGCATGGGGCTTAGTATAACACGGTCTTCCACCTCAAATAATAGTGGCGTTACTTAATGAGGCTCATAAATTCCTCTCGGGTCTTAAAGTCCTGAAAGGCTCCTGTAAAGTCGCTAGTAGTAGTAATAGAGCCCTCCTTTTGTACTCCACGCATCTGCATACACATATGCTGCGCCTCAATAACCACCATCACGCCCAAAGGCTTAAGGGTATCTTGGATACACTCTTTAATCTGTGTGGTCAGTCGCTCCTGAACCTGCAATCGACGGGAAAGAATATTAACGATTCTAGGGAGCTTGCTCAGTCCCGTAATGTACTTATTTGGGACATAAGCAATGTGGACCTTACCGAAAAAGGGCAACATATGGTGCTCACACATAGAATAGAAACCAATATCCTTGACAATCACCATCTGCTTGTAGTCTTCTCTAAATTTAGCCGACTCCAACACTGCTGCTGGGTCTTGATGGTAACCTTGGGTTAAAAAACGTAGGGCTCTTGCAACACGCTCAGGCGTCTTTAGTAGCCCTTCTCTTGTAGGGTCTTCCCCGATAAGCTGAAGTATCTCTTTATTATGTGCTGCCAAATCGGCAATCAATTGACTCTCCTCTTCTTGGTCAATCTTCTCTGTGTAATAAGGGTTATCGTGATGTGACATATTCTTGATCTACTAATTTATAAGTCTTGAGGATCTAGACGCACCTGTGACCTGATTATGTACATTTCTCTAGCAAAGGCAGGAAATGATTTCTTGAGCTCTTGCATCTTAGTATGCGCTTCACTCTGGTCTACAAAGTTACCCACCCTCACTCTCCAAAAGGGAGCATCATACTCCACTGTTGGTAGTAGCTCAGGGTAAAGAGCATTAATCTGATTGCGTCGCTGCGTTGCGATCGCCTTACTATTCCGCAGGTTGCCACTATAAACCTGAATTCGAAAGCCCGAGATAACCGCAAGGCCATTCACGATGCGTGCATTATCCAACAAACTAGCGGACTTCATCCCTACAAGGGATTCGATCTCAGGACTTTGAGTTACGAGCACTACTCCAGCACCTGGCTCCATCGCCTGAAGTGCCTGAAAGATAGTGGGGCGAGTAGGCTGCTGTGCCATGGTCGCTGACGAACATAGCCACAATAGCAAGCCACATAATAGCCATTTATCTAGACGTATTCTTTTCATATGCACAAAGATAGCAAATAAGTCAGATATATTTTGCCTATCTAGTAGCTTTTAAGTAGCTTTGAAAGTAATAATAGAGTATTAACGCTAAAGTATTGGATGAATAAATGAAATATTATAGAGTAACACTACCTACTCCAGCCGATGAGTGGGCGACAGATATATTGATGCAAAAGCTAGGAGATATCGGTTTCGACTCCTTTGAAAATAACGGTAAAGAGTTACATGCTTACATACCAGTTGACTCCTACAACGAAGCAAGTGTAGAGGCAACACTTTCTGAAGCCCCTTTTGAGGCATTGCAAAAGCAAGCCAAACTTGAAGAGGTGGAGGATAAAAACTGGAATGAAGAGTGGGAAAAGCACTATTTCGACCCTGTGGTAGTGGTCGAAGGAGAGCTAGGGATACGGGCACCATTTCACCAACCTATTGAAGGGGTAAAGCACGAAATCGTTATTGAACCAAAAATGGCCTTTGGCACAGGCAACCACGCCACCACACAGGCAATGCTCACACTCCTCAGCCAAATTTACCTAGAGGGCTGCTCAGTGATTGATATGGGATGTGGCAGCGGAATTCTCGGTATATATGCAATGATGAAAGGCGCAAAGGAGTGCGTGAGCATAGACATTGACGATTGGTGCATAGAGAATGCAGAAGAGAATGCACGCCAAAATAATGTAGCACTCAAGGTGCTTCAAGGTGATGCCAATATACTACAGAATATACCACGTGCCGATATATTCCTCGCCAATATCAATCGAAATATTATTCTGCAAGACCTCGAGCGATATGTCTCACGTATGCATCCAAGTGGCATCATGCTCCTTTCGGGATTCCTTGATGAAGACCTTCCACAGATTATGGATGCCGTTTCAGCCCATGGTCTCACCCACTCTGGGCACATTGAAATGCCAGGTGGCTGGGTAGCCATGAGAGTTACCAACCAAATGCCCTAAGTAGAGGCTCTTACACAAAGGCGATTTGCAATACTTAGTCCTCCGTAAGGATATCTAGGTAGTGCAGATCGCCTTTGTGTAAGAGCCTTCATTAAATATATTATGGAAAAGTTTTGGCAATTAGGAATAAATTCATACCTTTGCTTTTGAAAAGGTGATCAAAGGACATTGCCTATGTGTTTTGATTGAAAAGGGAACTCAGTGAGAATCTGAGACTGGACCCTCAGCTGTATGTTCTGTATACAGCTTTGCCCTCTAGAAAATGTCACTGTAGACAGCTCTTCCGAGTGCGGGAGAAGTCTATGGGAAGACCGCAAAGCAAATGCCAATAAGCAACAGAATGAGTCAGAAGACCTGCCTTTTCACTGATAGTTTTTTTGTTTCTGGGGAATTTGGGAACAAAGGACGGACATTGTTACTAAGATAGACTATTTTTTACCCATAAAAGAGGTGTATCCTCTTTATTTGGTGTACCCATAGTTGCTCCACAGATAGGGGCATCTTGCCCTATGGTATAGTTAGAATAGAGATAGTGCAATGTACCTTCTCAACTTTCTCTTCAGCAATAAAAACAATAGTGGAAAAATAACAAGTAAATACAACTAATACAAACCACTAAAAAAAGTAGTAAATGAAAACAAGAGAAGAGTACATCGAGAGCCTAAGGAAGCTCAACCTAAATGTATGGTTTATGGGAAAGAAAATCGATAATCCTGTGGACCACCCTATGATGAGACCATCCCTTAACTCTCTAGCGATGACCTATGAACTGGCACAACAAGAGGAGTACAAGGACTTGATGACCGCCAAGTCCAACCTCACAGGACACACCATTAATCGCTTTTGCCACATCCATCAGAGCACTGAAGATCTCGTAAATAAGGTTAAGATGCAACGCCTATTGGGACAAAAGACAGCTTCATGCTTTCAGCGCTGTGTCGGTATGGATGCTTTCAATGCTGTATGGAGTACGACCTACGAAATGGACGAAGCTCTAGGCACAGACTACCACCAACGCTTTAGGAAATATGTAGAGTATGTACAGGAAAATGACCTAGTAGTGGATGGTGCTATGACCGATCCCAAGGGTGATCGTAGCTGCTCTCCATCCCAGCAAGAGGATCCTGATCTTTACGTCCACATCAATGAGATTCGCCCTGATGGCATCGTCGTAACAGGAGCCAAGGCACACCAGACGGGTTCGGTCAATTCTCACGAGCACCTCATAATGCCCACCTGCACGATGAGAGAAGAGGATGCCGACTACGCTATATCATTTGCAATACCAAGCGACGCCGAGGGTGTGACCATTATCTATGGCCGCCAATCTTGCGACACCCGAAAACTAGAGCCAGGGGCAGAGATAGACCTCGGTAATGCCACCTTTGGTGGTCACGAAACCCTCTTTGTGATGGATCATGTATTTGTCCCTAATGAGCGCATCTTTATGTGCCGTGAGTACCAGTTCACCAATATGCTGGTTGAGCGCTTTGCTGGCTACCACAGACAATCCTATGGTGGTTGCAAAGTAGGTGTAGGTGACGTATTAATTGGTGCTGCAGCACTAGCTGCCGACTACAATGGTGTACCCAAGGCTTCTCACATCAAGGATAAGCTCATTGAAATGGTACACCTTAATGAAACTCTCTACAGCTGTGGCATCGCTTGTTCGGCTGAAGGCAAGGCCACTTCATCTGGCAACTACCTGATAGATATGTTGCTTGCGAATGTTTGTAAGCAGAATGTAACACGCTTCCCATACGATATCACTCGCCTTGCTGAGGATATTGCTGGAGGTCTTATGGTGACGATGCCATCCGAAGCAGATCTAAAGCATGCTGAGATTGGTCCTATCGTAAAGAAGTATTTGGCTGGTGCAAAGGGGACCGATACTACCAACCGTATGCGAATACTGCGCCTCATTGAGAATCTCTGCTTAGGGACAGCAGCTGTAGGCTACCGCACAGAGAGCTTGCATGGTGCTGGCTCACCACAAGCTCAGCGCATTATGATTTCTAGACAATGTAATATGGAGGGTAAAAAGGAGCTTGCTAGAACTATAGCAGGTGTAGACACCACATTGGATCGTAAATAATAGAAATAGAGGAGTATAAGATGCTCTTAAAATCCCAAATAACAACGGAGAAGGTCTCCCGTGTACTTGAAGAGGTCATCAAGCCTCAGCTCCAAGTACACGGGGGTGACCTCCACCTCCTTGATATCAAAGGTAATACCATTCGCCTTAAGGTCACGGGGACATGCCAATCTTGCCCTTCCCTTAACGACACTATCGAGGAAATTGTTTTACAATCCCTGCAGGACGCCCTTAACGACACCACCATTCAGGTAGAAGTGGATAGAGGGGTAAGCCCTAGCTTAATCCAAGAAGCACTCAAGATTATTCGTAAATAAGTAACCATCATATTTCCAATCACTTGTATGGACTGGAGTAAATTGTATAGTGTTCCGCAGATTTCTGCGGAAGAGGCTGTTACACACATTAAAGACAACGACCTCGTAGTCGTAGCACATGCAGCCGGTGCACCTCAATTGTGTGTGGATGCTCTGATAAATAACTACCAAGCATACCACAATGTACGCGTTTTTCATATGCTTACACTGGGCAAGGGAATCTGCAACCCACCAGAGATGGCAGGCCACCTACAACATATTACAAACTTCATAGGAGGCAATATGCGTCAAGCCATGAAAGAGAATAGAGTGGACTTTTTCCCTGGATATTTCTCAGAAGTGCCAGCGATGATGAATCCAGGTGAATTATTGCACCCTGATGTCGCACTGATACAGGTCTCCTACCCCAATGCCGAAGGGTACTGTAGCTTCGGGGTCTCCTGCGATTATACTAAGCCTGCTGCTGAGCAAGCCAAAGTAGTTATCGCTGAGATGAATGCACAGATGCCATTCATAGGAGGTGACAACCTCATCCATATTTCTAAGATGAATTATGTGGTCAAAGCAGACTATCCCTTACATACGATCGCACCTACAGAAATCAAAGAAGTAGAAGAGAGCATTGGGAAATATTGTGCTGAACTTGTAGATAATGGCGACACGCTACAGCTCGGTATAGGAGCTATTCCTGATGCAGTACTACTCTTTCTAAAAGAGAAAAAGGATCTCGGAATTCACTCAGAGATGGTCTCGGATGGAGTAGTTGAACTAGTCAATTCGGGGGTCATCAATGGTAGCCAAAAGAAGATAAACAAGGGGAAGATCGTGGCAACTTTTCTAATGGGTACTCAAGTACTCTACGACTTTGTCAACAATAATAATGATGTGGAGATGTACCCAGTAGACTACGTCAATGACCCTTGGGTTATTGCTCAAAACGATCATGTCGTCAGCATCAATAGCTGTGTGGAGGTTGATCTTATGGGGCAGGTAGTCTCCGAGAGCATTGGTCCTCGCCAGATCAGTGGTGTGGGCGGTCAAGTAGACTTCGTAAGAGGTGCAGCACGTTCTAGAGGTGGCAAGAGCATTATCGCTATGCCATCAACTGCTGGAAATGGTAAATTATCCCGCATCGTACCTACTATCGCAGAGGGTGCTGCGGTTACTACTTCTCGTAATGACGTGGACTACATAGTGACCGAGTATGGCATTGCCAAGCTCAAAGGGAAAACACTCCGAGAGCGTGCGAAAGCACTCATAGATATCGCTCATCCCTCATTCAGATCCGAGCTAGAAGCAGCTTACAGAGCAAAATATTAATACTAATCAATAACGATACTGTTATGCAACTATTCAAACTTAAAACAACCATTGACCAGTTTGATACCTTTGCAGACTTTGCCAAGGCATTCAACCTAGGAGAGAAGGACTTGGTAATCACCAACGACTTTCTCTATGAGCCTTATATGAAGGCTTGCAACCTCCACTGCCACTTCGTTATGCAGGAGAAGTATGGCTTGGGCGAACCATCCGACGAGATGATGAATAAAATTCTCCTCAATGTTCAGGGGAAAGACTTTGAGAGAGTCATTGCCATCGGGGGAGGCACTGTTATCGATATTTCCAAGCTCTTTGTCCTCAAGGGGCTAAAGGATGATGTCCTCAGAGCATTTGACCGGCAGATCCCTCTCGAGAAGGAGAAACAGCTGATCGTGATTCCCACTACCTGTGGCACCGGTAGCGAGGTGACTAATATCTCTATTGCAGAGATTAAGAGTCGGGGGACCAAAATGGGTCTAGCGGATGATGCAATTGTCGCAGACAATGCTGTGATTATTCCTGAGCTACTGAAAGGACTCCCCTTTAAGTTTTACGCCTGTAGCGCTATTGATGCATTGATCCACGCAGTAGAGTCCTACGTCTCACCTAAGGCCAATCCCTATACCGAGCTATTTAGCGAAGCAGCTTGGCGAATCATTATTGATGTATTCCGCCAGATCAAGGAAAAAGGTGAGGAATATCGATTTGAGGTAATGGGAAAGATGATTATGGCGAGCAACTTTGCTGGCATCGCCTTTGGCAATGCTGGAGTTGGTGCAGTCCACGCTCTCTCCTACCCTCTCGGAGGCGCTTACCATGTCCCTCATGGCGAAGCTAACTACCAATTCTTCACCGAAGTGTTTATGACCTACGAGTGCAAGAACCCAAACGGGCGCATCGCTGAGCTTAAGCAGAAGCTGTCAAAGGAGCTCGGATGCACGCCTGAGGAGGTATTTGTGGAGATGGATCGCCTACTCTCAGCACTTATTTCTAAAAATCCGCTACATACTTATGGCATGAAGGAGGAGGAGATAGAGGGCTTTGCTGATGCTGTCCTCGCGACCCAACAGCGACTACTTGCCAATAACTACGTGGCACTCAGCAGAGATGAGATCAGAGATATTTATAAGAAACTATTCTAAGAACTATAACTCACTAATCACAATACATTATGGAAATAAAAGAAATGGTGGCACTTGCTAAAGTGGCACAGCAAGAATTTGAGCGGAAGTTCGATCAAAAGAGTACTGACAGCGTAGTTAAGGCACTCTGCAAGGTAATCTATGACAACGCCGAGATACTTGCACGAGAGGCAGTAGATGAGACCGGCATGGGACGTTACGAGGACAAGGTGGCAAAGAACCGCAATAAGTCCAAGGGCGTTTGGCACAACCTCCAAGGCAAGAAGACTATGGGAGTGATCGACATTGAGGAGGGCACAGGCCTAATTAAGATTGCCAAGCCAGTAGGAGTGGTAGGTGCTATCACACCTACCACTAACCCCATCGTGACCCCAATGGCAAACATAGCTTTCGCTCTCAAGACTAAGAATGCCATCATCGTATCTCCACACCCACGTTCCAAGAACTGCTCAGGACACGCTATTGAGCTGATTAAGGGTGTACTAAAAGAGCACAAGGTACCTGAGAACCTAGTACAGTACATTGCAGAGCCTGGTCTGAAGGAGACTCAAGAACTGATGTCACTTGTTGACGTAGTAGTAGCTACTGGTGGTATGGGTATGGTACACTCTGCTTACTCCTCAGGTAAGCCTTCATTCGGTGTAGGCGCAGGAAATGTGCAGGTAATCATTGACGAAAATATCAATGACTTCGATGAAACTGCCAAAATCATTATCAAGGGTAGAGCCTTTGATAATGGCATTATCTGCTCTGGTGAACAGTGCTTTATCTACCCCAATAAGTACAAAGAGGAGATCTTTGAAGCATTCAAGCGAAATGGTGCATACTTTGTGCCCGAAGAATACCACGACAAGATGGTCAATACCATCTTTGTAAATGGCACTATTAGTAAAGATGTAGTAGGTAAAGATGTAGAGGTCATCGCCAAAATGGCTGGCATTGAGATTCCAGAAGGCACCCGTATTTTAGTAGTACCTGCTAAGGGAGTAGCTCAAGCCGACCTTATCTGCAAGGAGAAGATGTGTCCAGTAATGACCTGTCTTCCATACGAGCACTTCGACGAAGCAATCGCTCTTGCCAACGCCAACCTAAATATGGAGGGAAGCGGTCATTCTGCTGGCATACACTCCAATAACCAAGGTAATATCATCAAGGCTGGTAACGACATCAAGGTGTCTCGACTAATAGTCAATGCCCCTTGCTCTATCACTGCTGGTGGATCTATTCAGAATGGGCTCTCTGTAACTACTACCCTTGGTTGTGGTACTTGGGGTAACAACTCCATATCTGAGAATTTAACCTACAAGCACCTACTCAATATTACTCGTATTGCACGAATGTCTGAGACCATCCATGTCCCTACTGACGAGGAGATTTGGGCAATGAATTAGGGTCTGTTGCACGAGGTGCACTCCTCACATAAATAAGAGGGGTTGATTGCCAATGGCAGTCAACCCCTCTCTTTTTTACTTTAAAGTAATTAGACTACAATAACGGTATTCAGAACACCGCAAGTCACAATCTCAATTTACTTTGCAGGTGCATTCTCAGCAGCACCCTCCATCACTTGCTCAGCAGCCTCAGCGCCTTCCTTTACCTCGTTCTTAAGGGAATCAAGAGTATCAACCACTTGGTCAGCACCTTGTTCAACACCTTCCTGAACAGTCTCGATAGCCTCTTCAGCTTGTTGTTGCTGGTCGTTATTGTTAGACTCAGACTTGCATGAAGTGAAAGCGAGAGCAACTGCGACAGCGGCTGCTGCGATAAATAACTTCTTCATAATACAATCTCTAAAAATGTTGTGATAAATAAAAGATAAGTTCTTGTGAACAATTCAATTTGTTTTATACTTAAGCCCTTCTAGAGCTTGGAGCTCCTTATTGGCCTTAACTATTTTCTGCTTAAGATTCTCTTTGTAAGCTGCATATCTGCTTGCTAGGTCACTATCTGCTAATGATAGCATCTGGACGGCTAGCAGTGCAGCGTTAAGAGAAGCATTGATACCTACCGTTGCCACAGGCACTCCAGGAGGCATCTGGACGATAGCAAGTAAAGCATCCATCCCCTCAAGGGTTGACTTGATAGGCACTCCAATCACTGGGAGTGTGGTGAAAGCTGCAATAACTCCACATAGGTGGGCCGCCATACCAGCTGCAGCGATGATCACTTTAATACCACGCCCCTCAGCTTGCTTAGCAAAAGTCTCCACCTGCTCTGGAGTCCTATGTGCCGACAAGGCGTGTACCTCATAAGGCACCTCCATCTGCTCTAGTAGGTCAATTGCTTTTTGCATTACAGGCAAGTCACTAGTACTGCCCATAATAATGCTTACTCTTGGCTGTAAAGACATCTCTTACTAATATATTAATAGGGTGTAAACAGAGCTTTGGACTCTCTTACTTCTGGATAAGTGCCTTGTACTCCTCAGCACTCATCAGATCACCTACCTGATCAGGATCCTCAAGGGTCACCTTGATAATCCAACCTTTTCCGTATGGATCGCTATTCACAAGCTCAGGAGCGTCCTCGAGCTCTTCGTTAAACTCATCTACAGTAAATGCTACTGGAGTAAGAAGGTCAGAAACAGTCTTCACAGCCTCAATTGAGCCAAAAGCCTCACCCGCTGCGATGTCCTCACCTACGCTATCTTCCACATCTACATACACGATCTCACCAAGCTCGCTCTGAGCGAAGTCTGTGATACCTACAGTGGCCTTGTCGCCTTCTATAAGGAACCATTCGTGATCCTTGCTGTACTTCAAGTTCTCTGGAAAATTCATAACTGCGTCTTTTGTTTTTAGTTTTGTTTTGATTTACAACTTTTATTCGCCAAAGTTACCAAACTTTTCTCAATCTCGCAATAGGTATGCCCAAACCATCTCTATACTTAGCTATTGTTCGGCGTGCTACGGTAAATCCCTCCTCCTTTAATTTGTGTCGGAGAGCTTCGTCGGAAAGGGGATTATTCTTATCCTCCTCCTCAATCAATTGCTTCAACAACTGCTTTACCGAATGCGTAGTCACCTCATCTCCGTCATCATTGGTGATACCCTCAGAGAAGAGTTGTTTCAAAGGGATGATCCCGAAATCGGTTTGCACATACTTGGCACTAGTCACCCTGGAGATGGTACTGACATCATACCCTACTATATCGGCCACATCCTGAAGAATCATCGGCTTAAGTAGCGTCACATCACCCGTAAGAAAGTAATCGCGCTGCAATCGGACAATTGCCATCATAGTAGTAATGAGGGTATTATTGCGTTGCTTGATCATCTCCACAAACCCGCGAGCGTCGTCAAGCTTCTGCTTAACAAATCGACTTGCTTCACGCTCCTCCTTACCCTTAGGTTCTCTTTGAGTAAGTTCTTGTAGCTGCTCCTCAAATTCATGGCTTACTCTTACCTCGGGTATATCACCACTATGGAGTGTCACCAGAAGTTCCCCATCGCGCTCAGTAACCTCAAAGTCGGGTATCACCGTCATCAGCGTATCCTGCAACTTACTAGAAAAGTCTAGCCCTGGACTGGGATTGAGACTAGTAATCAAACGGATAGCTGCCCTTAGCTCCTCCTCACTTGCTTTAGTACTTTCTGAAAGACGGTCAATCTGCTTGTGGGTCAACTCATCAAAGTGGTCTCTCACAAGCTTTCGCGCTAGTTGCACCACTTCGGTAGGCTTACGACGCTCCAATTGTAGCATCAGGCACTCCTGCAAAGAGCGAGCTGCTATCCCTGCAGGCTCCAAACTCTGCACTACACTCAATATATATATAAGGTGTGCTTCCGATATTTCTACACCCTGGTAGATTGCTAAATCGTCCGAAATACCCAGCAGTGATCGCCGGAGATAACCATCATCATCTAGGCTACCAACGAGGAAACTAGCAATTTGCTGATCTCGCTCACTCAGTTCCGTGAGTGGCAATTGCTCATTCAGAGACTCTTGAAGGCTCTGCTCCTCTGCAAAAGGAATCTCATCAGCACCTTTCTGCCCTTCATAGTAGCGACGCAGAGTGGTCTCAGGGATGTCATCCACATCTGCATAGTCATCCATGGAGATCTCCTCCTCAGATTGCATCTCGTCAGACTGGCTGTCAAGAGGCTCATCAGGATCCGAGTCATGCCCCTCCTCCAGTGCTGGGTTTTCGATCAGCTCCTGTTTGACACGCTCAGCTAGCTCCGTATGAGGAAGCATCACCATATTCATCACCTGTATCTGCCAGGTAGAGAGGTTTTGCGTAAGCTTTTGCTTTAGCTTGCTACTATGACCATCGGTCGCCATAATTCTGTCACTTCGACTTGAGTTCCTCTACAATCTGAGCCACCCTCTCACCAATACCGATGGTATAACCTTGGGAGATAAATACCACTCTATTGAATGTATCTGCAATGATCACCACTGGTTTATCCAACCTGCCAGATAGCTCGTTGCTCTTCACGAAGTCGTACTCTATATCCCATTTATCCTCACCCCAAATTGCTTCTGGCAATAGCGACTTCAGCTCAGCAGAGGGGTCATTGATAAGTACCACAGTAGGCAACAAAAGCTTTCCATCAGCCCCCTTTATCGCTTGCATATCTCGCAGGATGTGATCGGTAGGCTCATGATGGGCACGTCCTAAAATAAGGAGATAATACCCACGCCCAGTAGAACTAATAAGTGACTTATCGCTATCGCTAGATAGATCGTGGTAAAGAGACTCGGCATTAAGGCTTCCTATTACACCAATTGCTGTTTCATCTCGATCAAAAAGGAGAGGAGCGATCTTGCCACACTCCTGTTTTCGCAGAGCCATCAATACCGCACCATTGGCAAGCCTTGTACCCGTAAGAAGGTAATTTCTATCATGGAGAAGCTTAGCTCCTGAGACTTGATCATATGGAAGCTGCCAATCAAAGCCATAAGTAGATAGCTGTCCTTCATCATCGACATAGCCTATTGAAAAGTTGGTCTCATACTTAGGTGTCTTGAGGTATCCTTCAGGCTTATAGGAGAGCAGAAGCTGGCAGTCGGCACTGACCTCTTCACTTTCAGTTTTTTCTTTGAATGGCAAAATCTCTGCACGCTGTTGCTCGTCCTTGAAAAGAATCACACCATTAGCTGTGTCGTACTTCGCAGAGATACCTGCTGTACGAAGCAAACGCACCAATAGCACCTGAAGGCTACGCAAATCACCAACTTTATACTGCCACACAGTTGCTGGGCTCATTACAATACCCCTCGGATTATATGACTCATCTACCTTAAATCCATCAACCACCATTGCAAGCGTCTTGGCCTTTTCTGCTATAGAAAGAGTTTCCCACTCAGGGTGAGCACTCTTTATCTCCTTAATCGCTTCATCGAGTTGCTTCTGGACAGGATAGAGATGCTCCAACATCACTCTAGGAGAGAATAGGTCGGCATCACTCCATTGAACAGAGGTGAGATCACGCGACAAAGTCTCTCTCAGTACGTCAATATTGACGTCATGGAGATCCTTATCGGTCAATGAGGCTAATATGGCTATGGCCTCTTGGACTTTACCCTGCTGTGCCGAAGATCTCAAGAAGTCGGCAATTTCCCTATGATAACCACGACTTTCCTTATACAGACGTGATAACTGTGTTGCTTTTTCGCCAGAAAGTCCCAGCTCTTTAGCCAATGAATTTGCCTGTTCATCAGTAGGGAAGGTATCGGTATATGATTGGCGAAGGGCATTATTTTCCTCCATTCGCTCAGCGTTGATGTGCTCCATCTCCTCCGTGACGGCAATTTGGGGTACTCTCTCAATAGGAGGTGTGATGGTCAGATGCATCTCAGAGGGGACCTCACTCCAATCACCTAGAGTAAGCTTCAGAGTACCACCACCCTCTTTATTAGTGAGTTTGCCTATCGCCATCTCCTGCGGACTACGACTAGCCACCACCACTACATCACCAAAACCTAGCTCTACCGAGGCTTCACCCAATCGATTGGTAGTGCGAGTTACAGCAGGATAGAGATCGGCATAGTTATAAATTCTAAAGGTCACCTTAACCCCCTCCAGTGGCTTTCCCTCTTTATCCACTACGGTCACCATCGCTGGAGCTACAGGGATATAATTCTCAGAGACGTTGAGCTCAGTCGTATTGAGATCAGCGCCAAGCCACTCTTCCTTACCCACATACGGTCCGAAAGCCCTAGTATGCAAGAGCATTGCCCTAAGCACTGGAGCATCAAACCAAGCGTGGTCTAGTACAGGAGCAGGCTCACTGGCTCCTAAATAGTGCCATTCGCCATCTACCCACGCCTCGACCCAAGCGTGATTATCATCAGTATGTGCCCACCTTGGAGTGTATACTTGCCGAGCGGGGATACCTACTGTACGCAATACTGAAACAAAAAAGGTACTCTGCTCCCCGCACCGCCCTAGCGCATTTCGAAGAGTAGCCAAAGGCGAAGAGGTACGACCATCACTAGGAGCATAAGTAATGTGTTGATGAGCCCAGTGATTGAGCTCTATCACTGCCTGCTCCATGGTCATATCCTTCACAAGATCTCTAAGCTCCTCATAGTAGGTAGTACGAAAGTCATCAAGAATTTCATTATTCACCCTTAGTGGTAAGACAAAAGCTCTCCACTGATCGAGTGGCACGCTACTTCCCCATGGAAGCTCCTGACGCGCTTTGATTGCCACATCGATATTGGCTCGATAAAACTCAGGGGAATGATCCAATATATCAGGAGTATAAGAATAGGCATAGAGCCAAGTCATTGCTGCCTTTTCATTTGAAGTGAGAGAGTCACCAAAGTCAATAGCTTCAATACCCAAGTATGCCAACTTATCGGAGAGTGCACTTTCGGCACTACGCACTACCTCACTAGAGAATAGCGACTCATTTTTACTCTCAGCTCCCCCACAAGCCACAAGAGCTAAAGAAAGCCATAACGCTGAAGTCACAGCAAGACATTTAAAATTCCTTATAAGCTTCATAAGTATCATTTACGATGACAAATTGATCAAGTGCTCAAATGTACTCATTTTTAATGACACTCCAAGCCACCACCCCAAGTAAGTAGAGGCTACACCTTAGAAAGGCCATTATCGTACGACGTTCATAGTGGCAGAAGTCTCTTTGTTAAGAAAAAGAAAATAGAGATGTCAGGGGAGATTATCTGCCGAAGTTTTTGTATATTTGAAAAGCAAATCAAAGACCAGAAACAGATACATATGTAATGATAAACGACCATAAACTACCAACCAAAAAGGATCAAGCCGACTTTGAAAAAGAGCTCGTTGGCCTACAGCCAAATATGTACAGCTTTGCTCTCTCATTAACCGCTAATCCCACAAATGCCGAAGACTTGATGCAAGAGACCTCGCTCAGGGTGCTGGATAATAGAGACAAGTATCGACCCAACACCAACTTCAAAGGGTGGGTATTTACCGTGATGCGCAACCTCTTTATTAATAGCTACCACAGAAGCGTTCGGACCAATAATATTATTGATGACTCTGCCGACCTCTCCTATATTGGTAGCCAAAGAGATACAGAGGGTCTTGGGGCTCCCGATCACGAGCTAAGTCTTAAAGAGATCAATCAAGCAATAGAGGCATTAGACGAATTATATCAGATCCCATTTTCACTCTACCTTTCGGGCTTTAAATATAAGGAGATAGCGGACCAACTTGATCTCCCAATAGGGACAATCAAAAGTCGAATATTCTTTGCTCGCAAGCAGCTTCAAGAGCAATTGAGTGACTATCGGTAAATCTACATTATAAGTGACCTAAAATGGCACCTTAAGAGTTTATTCTTAGGGTGCCATTCCTTTTAATGTTAGAGAAACAGAAAATTTACAAGTCAAAAGTCTTTGCAATTGAAATTTTTAGTGTATATTTGCCAACAAAGGGAATTAACGGGAGTGAATGAGAGGTCATTGCTCCGAGTGTTGCATAAGCTAACTAGCATATAGTATGAAGATATAGCCAACTTGAAAGCAAAATAGGCGCCTCCAAGTTTGGACAACGATAGTAAGGGTTGGCAAGAGCCCTTGCTCGGGTGTTGACCTTGGTTGACATTCGATACATTTGGGATTTTAAATGATGATTGCAGTCACCTCGACGCCTCGAAGGCGTCGGGGTGATTTTTTTGCTTCATCCGATATTCTGCGTGATGGGGTGACTGTGT
>NZ_KV820686.1:0-42629 GCF_001815465.1 Porphyromonas sp. HMSC077F02
CCCTCCGACCTGTGCCTATTTAACACGGACCTCTACCGAGGTCCTATGGATCCTAGCCACCGCGTCAGAGGGGGCAAAGCCCCCGAACGACTGGGGGATTAATGGTTGTTTTTTCCTCTCCCCCCCTCCCTCCCACCTCTACGACGTCTCCTCGCGGAAGGTCGGACAACTCAATGTGTCTACTCTTTCAGGAATAGAGGAGGCTGAGTGTCTACACTTTTAGGAATGCGATGATATGCCGACCCCATATTCCGCATAGGGGGCGGAAAGCATTCCGTATGCGTGCGGAACGTATTCCGTAGCGCTGCGGAATCCATTCCGCACGCATACGGAATATAGGGTTGATACAAGAAGAGACTGTTGCACGAAGGCGATCTGCGGCGTTGCTTTCGGGATTCGGGCTCGGTCACGTACGTGAGTACGCTCCCAGTGCCCTAGTTGGGCCTTGGTGCCTTACGGCACCTTGCCCTCACCCTCAGGCCTTGCATCTCATCCTTCGTTCAAAGTCTCAGCACATTTGAAGCAAATGTGCGAGAATGGCACTTCGTGCAAACATTCTCAAGAACCGATTGTGGAAGAAACGAATGGCACCACTTAGGGTAGGAGCGTCGGTCGAGATGCTTTCCCCTTTTTTCGAGACAGGGTCTCGGCCAGTGCTTTAATAGTGTTTTGTATTTCAGTGGATTACAACTTGTCGTTATGGGTCATATCTAGGGTGATGACTCTTGGGTTGAAACAAAAAATCACCTAGAGGGGAGCCCCTAGGTGATTTCAAGATGTATTGGTGAGGTTTTGGTTACTCTGTAAGCAGAGTGAGTAGCTTGCGGTCGGCCTCCCAGCCTAGTGCACTAGCACCGAGGACTGCGGCATCGCTCTCTTTGAGTTCGCTCACGAGGATCTTCACCTTGTCTTTGTAGATATTGAGGAGGTTTTGCTCCATGTGTCGCTTCACTGGCTCTAGTAGGATATTGCCAGCTTTGGTTAGTCCTCCAAAGAGGATTATTGCCTCTGGACTGGTGTAAGCTACGGAGTCGGCGAGTGCTTCGCCTAGGATGGCTCCAGTCGTCTCGAATACATCAAGTGCTAGCTTATCGCCTTGCACTGCAGCATCGTAGACATCCTTTGAGGTTATCTCATCGATATTGAATGTGCGAAGGAGACTATCATCTTCACGAGCGGTGAGGAACTCCTTGGCGGTGCGTGCTACACCTGTAGCGGAGCAGTAGGTCTCAAGGCAACCAAAGCGACCGCAACCACAAGAGCGCCCGTTGCGACGGATAATGGTGTGTCCGATCTCGCCGGCAAAACCATCGTGACCGTAGACGAGCTTTCCACCCACTACGATACCACTCCCTAGCCCTGTGCCGAGGGTGATCTCGATGAAGTCTTTCATACCACGAGCAGCTCCATAGGTCATCTCTCCGATAGCGGCAGCATTGGCATCATTGGTGAGTGCCACAGGGATGCCATTGAGTGCTTCGCTAAGGAGGAAGGCCATAGGGATGCGACCCTTCCAAAGGAGGTTGGGTGCAAAGTCAATGGAGCCGGTAAAGAAGTTGCCATTTGGGGCACCTACGCCTACACCATGGATCTGGTCGATTCCCCCTGCGTCATTTGCAAGGTCGGTGATGGCATCTGCCAATTCCTTGATATAATCCTCTACTTTGATATGATTGGTACTCTTGATCTTATCGCTTCTGATAATGGTACCTCTCGCATCTACAATGCCGAAAACGGTATTGGTACCCCCCACGTCTACCCCTACTACATAGGGCTTGTTGTCGCTTGTTACGATTGCCATGAATTATCTATTTATCAATTGTTTTGTACATACACTGACTTTACCATACGGGAATTGACCTGATTGGCAAGGTCTAGAAATACCCTCCACTCATCGCCTTCGCGCTTTAGCTTGAGACTTCTGTCGTAGCTACGAGTGGGCACGCCATCTTTCTTCACAGACTCCTTGATCTTATTCTGGATCTCCTCGGGTAGATCTTTGAGTCGGTGACTCTTCATTGAGAGGATGGTCTTGGCATCTTCTAGTGAGAGGTTGCCAATCTTCTCTAGGTCGGGCAGGTAGATGAAGTAGGTGACAGTGGCGGTTTCGCCATTAACGCTACTGGTAAACTTATCTACCTTGATGGACTCCTTCACCTCGGGAATCAATTCGATGGCATCTGCAAGCTCATCTGGGATGGTGTAAAAATGCTTGAAGTTTTCGAGCGTCATCGCATCTTTATCCTCCTGTGTGAGTAGGTCGTAAAACTGCTCGAGGTCGCCATTGAGCTCTGCTTTCACGGCCTCTTCGGCCACTTCCTTAGGGTCTTTTCCACCACACGAAGTGAGGGTAGCAAGCAATAGACCTATGAGCATTGCCACGCTAATGGATGAATAAAATCTTTTTGCCATAATCATCAATTTAATGTATTCGATTGTCGTACAGAGGGACCCCGTGGGGGCTGCCTCGCTATTTTACCGCAAGTTACAATTATTTTACGAATTGGGCAAAGGATTAGCCCATTCTTTGATTATTTGTACCTGTCCAAAAATAGTTTTGGGTGTTAGGATTGATAAATGTCAGTCATAACCCTAAATGGACTGCCAAAATGAATATAACGCACGAAATATCGCCTGTTTGCTTTCATTTTGTTACTATGGAAATCTTTTAACATAAAAAGAGAGGAGAATAGTTGCAAGTATCAAAAATAATGCCTACCTTTGCACTGTGGTTTTTTCATAATAGTATTAGATTATAGGTTTGAGATTGAGGGTGTCGTGAGACACTCTTTTTCTATTTCGGGGGAAGGAGTTCAAAGGGAAAGGGGCTATATCCAGCTGGATATAGCCCCTTTTCGACTTTGCACGAAGGCGATCTGCGGCGTTGCTTTCGGAATTCGGGCTCGGTCACGTACGTGTGTACGCTCCCTTTGCCCTAGTTGGGCCTTGGTGCCTTACGGCACCTTGCCCTCACCCTCAGGCCTTGCATCTCATCCTTCGTGCAAAGCCCCTTTTTTATTGGGAAGCTACTCTAAATTATTAATAGAGTGACTTGATAAGCTCTGTGAATAGACGGCCCATCTTCTCAGAGGCGGCATTGGCGGCACGTATCACATCGTCGCCATCGTTGACGAAGTCATCTGTGAAGTGGTACCCTTCGTTGGTGATTACCGACATACCAAAGACGCGGATATCGCAGTGGCGAGCCACAATCACCTCTGGCACGGTGCTCATACCGATTGCGGTACCTCCGATGATGCCTAGGTACTTGTACTCCGCTGGAGTCTCGTAGCTAGGGCCTGTCCAACCGACATAGACGCCCTTATGAAGCGGGATATTGAGTTGGCGACCAATCTCCTCTGCCTTGGCAATCAGTGGGCGGTCGTAAGCTCGTGTCATATCGGGGAAGCGAGGGCCAAACTCCTCCATATTCTTACCAATGAGCGGATTAGGGAGCATATTGATATGGTCTCTAATGATCATCAGATCTCCCACCTTGTACTGGTCGCAGATGCCCCCGGCGGCATTGGAGACGAATAGGTACTCTATGCCGAGGAGCTTAAAGACGCGTACGTGGAAGGTCACCTTCTCCATTGGGTAGCCTTCATAGTAGTGGAAGCGTCCCTGCATGGCGATCACTGGGCTACCATCGAGTTTGCCCACGATGAGGTTGCCTTTGTGCCCTAGTGCCGTAGACTTAGGGAAGTTGGGGATATCGGTATAAGGGATCACGCGAGCCTCTTCTATCTTATCGGCCAATTGACCCAAGCCAGAGCCTAGGGTAATCGCCACCTTGGTCTCTTGTGGGATCAGCGGTCTTAGGTAGTCCGCTGCTTCTTGATATTGCTTGTACTCTACCATAATTGTATCAATTTCTATCACTTTTGTTTCTTACTTCTCTCAAATAGGTCGCGGGCTACGGTGCGAGCTTCGGACATAATCGCCTCCTCGCCTGGTACGTGGCGACCACGCATCAGCACCCGACCATCAACGATAAGGGTATCCACCGCACTACCGTTGGCCGAATAGACCGCATTGCTCACCAGGTTGTGGCAAGGGGTCATCTCGGGAATATCTAGTTGCAACAGGGCAAGGTCGGCAAGTCGTCCCACCTCAATCCGCCCTGCGGGGATACGGAGAATCTCCGCACCTGCAAAGGTGGCTGCCTTGAAAACCTCTCCCGCCTTGGCACTGGTTGGATCTCCCGACCAAGCTTTAGCGAGGAACGAGGTGAGTTTCATGGCGGTAAACATATCTAGGTTGTTGGAACTAGAAGTGCCGTCGGTACCAATACCCACGCGGATACCCTTTTGCCACATCTCCTCGATCTTGAAGCGGTAACCACTCGCCAACTTCATATTAGAAGCGGGGTTGTGGACACACGCCACACCATGGTCGGCGAGGATCTGAAGCTCCTCGCTATCCATCCAAAGCGAGTGGGCGAGGACCAGATTAGGAGAGAGCACTCCTAGCTGTTGCAGGTACCTCACAGGGGTGGTGCCGTGCTCCTTTACGCACTCCTTCACCTCGCCCTCCGTCTCGGAGAGGTGTAGGTGTACGAGTAGATCATTGGCCTTGGCGAAGTCGTGGGTGTACTGTAGCATCGGACCAGTCACCGTGTAGATGGCGTGCGGACCAATCGAGAGCTGCACACGGTCGGAGTAGCGCTCAAATTCCTTTAGATATCGCTCCATATTCCGCTTGTCCAGCTCTGCCCGTTCCTTATCCCCTCTATCGAATACCGTGTAGGAGACATTGGCCCTCAGCCCCATTTCCTCTACCGCTCTTGCGGTGCCGTGAGGAAAGGAGTACATATCTAGGAAAGCGGTGGTGCCACTCTTGATCATCTCGAGGCAAGCGAGCTTGGTGCCGACATAGACATCCTCCTCGGTCATATGTGCCTCCACTGGCCAAATCATATTATTGAGCCAATCCATCAGGCGTAGGTCATCGCCATACCCACGGAAAAAGGTCATCGCCGCATGCGTGTGGCAATTGATCAAACCAGGGATCACCGCCATACGAGAGGCATCAATCACCTCAGCCCCAGCCTCCATTCCTTGGAGGTCGCCGATGGCTACTATCTTATTGCCCTCAATAAGAATATCCCTCCGCACCCCATCAGGGTGCAGAGGATTTTTAATAAATAGCTTACTCATTGTGTCCGTATCTTGCGTAGAATTCAGCCACGGTACGGATACCGATATGGAAGTTGTAGAGAGGGAAGTTTTCATTTGGTGAGTGGATAGCATCGCTGCCAAGTCCAAAGCCCATCAAGATACTCTTCACTCCTAGCACTCGCTCGAAGGTAGCGATGATTGGAATACTTCCACCCGAGCGAACGGCTAGTGGCTTCTTGCCGAAAGTAGCCTCATAAGCCTCCTCAGCCACCTTGTAGATAGGTAGGTCACTTGGGCATAGGTATGGGGTACCACCGTGTAGATACTCCACCTTTACATCTACATGATCGGGAGTTAGCTTATGAACATAGTCGATAAAGGCTTGTGCAATCTTCTTCTCATCTTGATTTGCTACCAGACGGGTAGAGACCTTAGCAAAAGCCTTGCTAGGAAGGATGGTCTTGGCACCTTCGCCTTGATATCCACCCCAGATGCCACAAAGGTCAAAGCTAGGACGGCTACCAGTACGCTCTAGGGTATGGTATCCCTCCTCGCCATATAGCTCCTTCACCTTTATCCCGGCCTTGTAAGCTGCTTCGTCAAATGGGATTCTCTTAGTCATCTCCCTATCGGCCTCGGTCAGCTCTACCACATCATCGTAGAAGCCAGGGATAGTGATACGTCCCTTTTCATCCTGCATCTTAGCGATCAGCTTGCACAACTCATTGAGAGGATTACCTACGGCACCGCCATAGATACCCGAGTGGAGGTCGTGGCTAGGCCCCGTCATCTCTATCTGCCAGTAGCAAAGGCCACGCAGACCGGTAGTCATTGATGGGTTCTCAACACTCAGCATACCGGTATCGCTCACAAGGATATGGTCGCTCTTCAATAGCTCCTTATGCTCTTGGCAGAAGGCCTCAAGGCTAGGCGAACCGATCTCCTCCTCGCCCTCTAGCATCACCTTCACGTTGCAGCGAAGTAGATCCAGCTTAATAGCTGTTTCTAATCCCTTTACCTGGCACATTGTCTGCCCCTTATCATCATCAGCCCCACGAGCATAGATGATACCATCGCGTACCTCAGGCTCAAAAGCCTCCGACTTCCAGAGCTCTAGTGGCTCGGGTGGCATCACATCGTAGTGGCCATATACCAGCACGGTAGGGAAGGAGGGGTCGAGTAGCTTCTCGGCATACACCACAGGGTTGCCCTTAGTAGGCATCACCTCCGCCTTGTCCATACCACTCTTCAGCAGTAGGTCGCGCCAATGCTCGGCACAGCGAATCATATCAGGCTTGTGCTTGCTCTGCGAACTTACCGATGGGATACGAATGAGCTCAAATAGCTCCTCTAGGAATCTCCCTTTATTCTCCTCTACAAATTGATCAATCTTCGGATTGGATTTACTCATAGTAAATGGTCTCTCTTTAGTTTGGTTATTAAAATACTATCTACCTCAAAGATACCTATTTTCTGCCAAACTTTAGCCACCTCGCCGAAACAAGAAGGGGGTGACTACTTGAAGTAGCCCCAAAGCGGATCGTCGGTGGGGTAGGGAGCCACCACAGAGATTGCTTCGCCAGAGACGGGGTGTGTGAAGCTCACCTCTCTAGCGTGAAGCGAGATCGATCCGTCGGGATTACTCCGCTTGGCACCATACTTCAGGTCGCCCCGAATGGTGCATCCGATGCCACTGAGCTGAGCACGTATCTGATGATGTCGCCCCGTCTCTAGTCGTACTTCGAGGAGCGTATATCGATCGCTCTCGCCAATCACTCGATAGTGCAGGCGTGCCTCCTTGGCACCCTTGGTGCCAGTGGCAACGATATAAGACTTATTTTGCTTAGGATTCTTCTTGAGCCAATGCACCAGCGTCCCCTCTGGTGCTTTTGGGGGTTGTTCCACAATGGCGTGGTACACCTTCTCCACCTTGTCGTCGTGAAAGAGCCGATTCATTCTGGAGAGCGCCTTGGAGGTTTTGGCAAAGACCACCACTCCGCTCACTGGCCGATCGAGACGGTGAACCACTCCGAGGAAGACATTTCCTGGCTTTTGGTACTTCTCCTTGAGGTATTGCTTCACCTTTTCAGGCAAAGGGACGTCGCCCGTGCTATCGCCCTGAGTGATCTCCCCTGCTCGTTTGCTAATAATGATCAGGTGGTTATCCTCGTAAAGCACCTCAAATGCTGCCATTATGCTTTTCGCTTCCAGGTGGTAAAGGAGTAGGGGAAAGCGTTGCGCTCATCCGCCTCATGGGGCTCATTTTGAGTGCACTCCCAAAGGTCAATGTCAATGTCGGGAAAGAAAGTATCTGCCTCTGGCCACTGGTGATGAACCAGCGTCACATGTAGCTGATCGGCTAAAGCCATCCCCTGTCGATACAGCTCCCCTCCGCCGATAAGGAAGAGCTTCTCCCCCTCCGCTACCTCCATCGCCTCCTCTAGGCTATGAACTACCTCCGCTCCCTCTGCGTGGTAAGCCGTATTGCGGGTGACCACAATATTTTGTCGCCCTGGAAGTGCCCCCTTAGGGAGACTCTCAAAAGTCTTGCGTCCCATCACAATCGGATAGCCCATAGTGGTCTCCTTGAAGTGACGCAGATCGGCAGGGAGTTGCCGTCCCCATGGCATATCGCCCTTCAGTCCTATCGCCCCGTTATCCGCAATAGCGACAATAATGTGTAGCTCTGATTTCATACCGATACCTCCGCTTTGATGTGTGGATGAGGGTCGTAGCCCACGAGTTCGAAATCCTCAAACCTAAAGTCGTCAATCGACGACACCTCTCGCACAATATTCATCTTCGGCAAAGCTCGAGGCTCCCGACCCAATTGTATCCGTGCCTGCTCTAGGTGGTTGAGATAAAGGTGGGCATCACCAAGGGTGTGGACAAAGGTGCCCGGTTTTAGCCCCGTAACCTTCGCCACCATCATTAATAGCAAGGCGTAGCTGGCAATGTTGAAAGGGACACCGAGGAAAACATCGGCACTACGCTGATAGAGTTGCAGGCTGAGGCACCCCTCCGCTACGTAAAACTGAAAGAGTAGGTGGCAAGGAGGTAAATGCATCTCCTGCAGCTGCCCCACATTCCACGCACTCACGATGATCCGTCGGCTATCGGGATGATTCTTGATCGTCTCAATAGCCTCTGCCAGCTGGTCGTGCTCCTGCCCTTTGGCATCACGCCAATGCCGCCACTGTGCCCCATAAATCGGACCGAGATCGCCCGCTTCATCGGCCCACTCATTCCATATCCGCACCCCGTGCTCCTGTAAGTAGTGGACATTGGTATCGCCCTTGATGAACCACAAGAGTTCGTAGATGATGCTCTTCAAGTGTAGCTTCTTCGTGGTAAGTAGAGGGAAGCCCTCCGAGAGGTCAAACCGCATCTGATACCCAAATAGGCTCTTAGTACCAGTGCCAGTACGGTCGCTCTTCTCCACCCCTTCGTCGAGGATCTTCCTCAGTAGCTCTTGGTATTGTTTCATTTGTCCTCCTCCTCTCTATGATATCCTTGTGCCACAATTGTCGTTTCGCTACCTCCCGAGGAGACTAGTCGCACGCCATCCTCTGCTTCGGTGATAAAACCGATCTGCCGAACATCCTCCATTGCATCTACCAGATCCTTTAGTCCGAGTGGAATGGTAAAGAGTAGCTCAAAGTCGTCTCCGCCATTCATCCCTACTAAGGTGGGCGAAAGCCCCAGCTCGTCTGCCATACCCACTGTCTCGTGGTCTATCGGAATCGCTTTTTCATAGATGCGAGCTCCTACACCCGAGGCGTGGCAGAGCTGAAGTAGGTCGCTCGCCAGACCGTCACGAACGCTGATCATCGCCGTCGGTTTGATGCCAGTCGCCTGTAACTGCCTTAAGATATCTAGCCGAGCAATCGGCTTCATCTGTCTCTGAAGAATGTATTCGCGACCGTCAAACTGGGGCGCGAAGTCGGCTGTTCCATCGAAAGCCACCTTTTCCCTAATCAATAGCTGCAACCCCATGTAGGCGGCTCCTACATTGCCTGTAAGGCAAAGAAGGTCATTTTTCTTAGCACCACTTCGGCGTAGCTCCTCCCCAATGGCCACACTGCCGAGTGCCGTCACCGCAATGGTGAGGCCTGTGTACGAACTGCTCACTTCTAGTCCTACCAAGTCAATATTATATAGTGCCAAAGCATCCTTCACTCCAAGCATCAAGACATCTACATCCTCTACCTTGAATCGCTGTGAAAGGCCAAGGGATAGCGTTAGTTGTCGTGGCGTTCCACCCATGCCAATGATTTCTGCCACGGCCGAGGTGACTGCTTTAAAGCCTAAGTATTGAAGGGGAAAGTAGACGAGGTCGAAGTGGATGCCCTCTAGTAGCAATTGGCTCGCCACCAATTGTTGCTCTCCCGAGGTGGGGGCTACCAATGCGGCATCGTCCGTTAACCCAAGTAGCGTAGAGGCGTGGTGGGTCTCCTCCAGCCCCTCAATGATATGGTCGCGGAGTCCAAAGGCTCCCAACTTGCTGATCTCCATAGGTCAATTATTGCTTATGGATCCAAGCGGTGCTAAATGCCTCCTCCTTCGTTAGTTCACGGAGATAGGTTTGTGCCTCCTCGCTTGTCTCAAAGCTAGCGGCATAGAAGCGGTGTAGCCCTCGGCTAGAAACCAAAACACCCCCCTCATCGGCAAAGCGAAGGTAGTTGCTATTTTCATTGATAAACTTATGAGCCATGGTCTCATTTGGAAGCGTTGCCACCACCACATAGTAGCGACCTGGCTGCTCGCTCCCCTCCGTGATGCGGAAGCCTTCAAAGGTAGGTACTTGTACCTCATCCATCACTGGTGTGGGCTCCTCCTTCTGCTCCGCCACCTGCTCGGTGAGGAAGCCAGCTTGGTATTGCGTTACGTTGTTAGGTGATTGTAGCTTTTGATTGGGAATGAAGATCGCTGCCGCCACCATAGCAGCAGCAACTGAGCCATAACCTAGGCTTCTGAGATTGATAGGTAGGTAGTAGATGTGCCCCTTGAGCCCAGCCCGCCGCTCTGCCACTTTGGAGGTCGCTTTGGGGCGAGGTAGCATCGCTACTGGGCGTAGACCGTAGTAGTCAATGGAGAAGGGGTGGTGTGGATTGGGGATAAAGGTGAGATTCATCTCCCCTTTTGACTGTACCAACTTGCCCACTTCGCCGATCTCCACTACTCCGCTAGAGAGTAGTTGGGCTCGGAGCTCCTCAATGTCCTTCTCCATAATAGAGAGGGAGCGGCGATAGCCAAAGGAAAAGGCATCGCTGTAGCTCTTCACCAGCACCCCATCATTATCCTTCAGTGCTGCATTGAAGGAGATGCGACAGCGCCCTGGATAGATTAGTCCCTTCTGCTCATCTGCCACTGCTGGCTCGTGATGCACCAAAAAACCACCGATCCCTGGTACCACTACGCACTCCTCAGTGTAGAGAAGTTGCTCTATTTGCCTCGTTAGTCGTCTCATAATTCTACCTTATAATTCATTCTCCTATCACACAAAGATACCTATTTTTCCATAAACCGATAGTGGCGGTTGAAGGAAAACAAGGGAAAGATCTACCAATTTTCAAGAAAAAGAGTACCTTTGTGGTAGATAATAGTATCAGATAAACTAATAAATTAAATGTTATGAAGAGAAAATTAGCCCTCGCAGTAATGGCTGTCGTAGCTCTATTTGGTCTACAAGCCAATGCTCAGAATGTAATGCAAAAAGGCACTAGCATCGTATCTGGTAGCCTTGGTATCACTAGCAGTTCGCTCCCTATCTACGCCTCTTACGACTATGGTGTGGTAGATAATCTATTCCAAAGCCCTGATGCTGCCCTCTCTGTAGGTGCCCTCGGTGGTGTGGTCCTAGGCAAGCATACTCTAGGGTATGTCGTTGGCCCTCGTGTAGCGATGCACTACCACTTTATCCCTGAGCTAGATACCTACTTCTCCTTGATGCTTGGTGCCTACGGTTACCACTACAAAGACAAGAAAGAAGGGGTGGATATTAATAAGTGGACACACGACTTTGACTGGGGTACTCACATTGGTGCTCGCTACTTCTTTACCCCAACGGTGGGTATGTTCCTTGAGCTAGGATATGGATATTCTTATGCCAATGTAGGTCTCTCCTTTAAGCTCTAATCTTTAGAGAGCACTCTGTAAACAAAAATAGGCCGAAGGGGCAATCGCCCTTTCGGCCTATGTGTTTATGAATGGTACCTGTATAAGGGAGCAAAAGTGGAGTTGCAACTAAGCGATCGGCGAGTTGCAACTAAGCAAATGACGAGATGCAACTAACCAATTGCTTAGTTGCATCTCAATTTTTGCCTTGGTAGGGAGTTGGTTATCAGTTGGTTATAAGGGGGCTGAAAACCACCTGTATTGGAGGTGGATTTGGGTGTTAGTACTTCATGGAGCGGCTGACCAGTTCCACTACGTTGTATACCCCTATGATGTCTTTTAGGTGAAGCACGATGTCGGGATATTCGGGGTTGAGGCTATGGCAGGTGATGGTGTCATTTTCGAGGTCTTGGTCGATTACTTTTTTGATGATGATGCCCTCGGAGTAGGTGGCAAAGACAAAGTAGTACCAGTTCTTACGGTGTAGACCTAGTGACCAATACTCCCGTGCCACTTCGCGACAAAGTACCTTATCCCCATCGCAAAGGGCATTGGTGGTGCCGTCGTCCATAGAGGCACCTCGGACGGTGAAAATATAGTAGCGACCTTTGTACCTGCGATCGACTGGGACGGAAAGGGTCTGCAACCCTTCAGGATCGGGGTCTCCGTATCCCGTAAGTCGCCCAGCCACTGCGGCATCAGGTATGATGGGGAAGCTCATCATCTCCGCCACTTTGTAGGGCGTTGCACTCTCTACCCCAGGCTCTTGTAGTGGCTTGATATAGACTTCCCCTCGCCCCCACAGAAGCCATTCCCTGCCATATTGTGGAAAGCGCTCGTAGATGAGCTGCATGGTATTGTTGCTGGGCCGTGTCTTATTTTGCAAAGCTCTATAGATAGTGCTAGGGTGGGTGAGACCAATCTCCTTTGCAAAGTCTTGCACGCTGTATCCCTCCTGCTCTACCACGTAAGCGACACGTTTCCAGCGGGCACCACTTGCCTCATCAGGATCCACCTCTAGCTTGGTCCTCATATTGCCGGTACCATCGTAGAGCCAGTCGCTTGAGTACTCCTTTCCATAGACCTCCAAAAAGCGGTCTAGGAAGCGATGCGACAGGTACTCCGAAGCAAGGCTAAAGGCTCCTCGCACGGTGGAGATATTCATCTCCAACTTCTCCGAAAGATCGGCATAGTTTTCAATCAGATCCCTGCTGACTAGGCTCTCGTATATCTTGAGGAGCCGACGCTTGATCTGTAGCTTGTGCTTGGGGTCGATGGGTGGTTTCTGTGCCATAGAGCTGAGTGGTTACTTGAGTGGAAGTACCTCAATCCAATACCCATCTGGGTCTTGGATAAAGTAAAGACCCATCTCGTGATTTTCGAAGCAGATACAGCCCATCTCGCGGTGATACTCTCGCCATTGGTCGTAGTCGCCCTCTACGCGAAGGCAGAGGTGATACTCGAGGTCGCCAAGATTGTAGGGCTCCTTGCGGTCGCGTAGCCAAGTGAGCTCTAGTGTAAAGCTGGTGGTGCCGTCACCGAGGTATACTAGGATAAAGGAACCGTCGGAGGCTTCCTTTCTCCTCACCTCCTTTAGGCCAAGTGCTTGCTCATAAAAGCGGAGGCTCTTCTCGAGGTCAAAGACATTGAAGTTGAAGTGATCGAATCGGCTCTTTAGCTCTATCATATTATCTGTGTTTATTTATTCATCAAATGTGGGATCGCTCTCGTAAAGGCGGTAGCGGATACGCCACCTGGCGCGCTCAGGGTCGTAGGCATTGGAGTAGATCTCTACCCGCCCTATCTGCTGGGTATGTGCCACATGGCTACCGATGCAGAGGCAGGTATCGTAATCGCCCACCTGTACGATGCGTACCGCCTCCGAGGAGTCGTGGGGGATGCGACTAAGGTCTACATCGTACTGCTCCGCCTCTTGGCGTGTGGTGGTGAGGTAGGTGACGGGTAGGTCTTGTAGGATGATCCTATTTACCTCCTCCTCGAGTAGCTGCGCCTCCTTATCGCCCATTGGTTGGGTGGTGTGGAAGTCTAGTCGCGACTTCTTGCGCTCCACATGGGCATTGATGCTCCGCCCGGTATCAAAGAGACGGCACATCGCCTGATTGATGATGTGCTCGGCGGTGTGCATCGGTGGGTATTCCTCCTTATTGTGGCTATTGTATTGTGGGTCTGGCATAGCTGGTAGAGTCCTTAGAGTGCAAAGGTAAATCGACCGATGATGTAGCCATCGGCAAAGATCTCTACACGATAGTTGCCCTCCACTAGATATTCCTCTATATCCCAGTACATAGTGAGGGTCGTTGCCTCGCCACCATACTCCACCTGTCGCTTGATAGAGTAGGGTACTTTGCCCCCTTCAAAATTGAAGTGACCGCTCTCGGCGGGCTTCTGTAGAAGTACCTCGTCGGGGGTGATGATACGCATATAGATGTCGCGGAAGCCTGGTTCGGCGGTGACATTCTTATCAATCGTAAAGCGGAATTCTAGCTGACGCATCTGCTGGATACGCTTGGTCTCCCGCCCTCTTGAATTGAGGCGCCGTACATTGAAGCTAGAGACAGAGAGCTTGCTGGCAAGGGTCACCTGCTCGGTTAGCTTCGCCTTTTCCTCCCGTAGCTGTGTCCGCTCGGAGGTCACTTGGCTTATCTGTCGCTTCACCTCTTGATTCTCTGTGCGGAGCTCGGCATTGGCTCTATTGAGGGAGTCAATCTGCACCACATAGTGCCTGAGTACTTTGCGGAGCGTCTCTAGCTCACGGCGTAGCTCCGAGATCCGTGCTGCGTTGGTACTCTTCACTGTCCGTAGCTCCTCCATCAAGCGTTGTACCTTGGCCTGCTCCGACTCTAGCTGGTGGAGGATGGAGTCGTTGCTCACCTCTATCTTGAAGCCCTCGTACTGAAGTGCCACCTCGTTGTATTGCTCTTGTAGCTCTTGCTTCTCGATCTCAGCGATATTCTGAATGTCGGTGAGTTGGCGACGCTGGCGAAGGATGGTGTAGATGCCACCCGCTATCAGGAGTGCCAGTAGGATAGCCCCTACGATAATGAGTGCTTTCTTCTTGCGTTTTGCTTCTTCTGTAGACATACTATATCAGTTTTATTTTTGGCTCCTTAGTTGTCCCCTCTTCCATTGATAGGTCACCCCATCTGGCTTTATCCATTGTCCCGCTTCGGGATATAGTTTTTGGTAAAGCGGTAGGTCGAAAGTGGTGACTTTGGTTGATAAAAGTAGCTCCGTTGGTGACCATTGATAGCTGTAAGCGAGGGTACCGACTTCCGAGAGCACCCGCTTTGTATCGTTGCGATTCAGAAGCTCAGGGTCGGTTACCAACTGAGCTAGTGGCGGGAAGCGGAAGTAGCTCAAGGTATCAAGTCGCCGCCATTGCTTATCGTAAAAGATGAGCACCGACTGCCATGGCACTACCTCACTCGTCAGTACAATACTGATCATATAGCCTCGCCACCCCTTTGGCAGCACCTTTAGCTGCATACTACTCATCTCATCAAGCTGCAGCTCCAGGTAGTCTTGGGTGAGTGTGCGGATGTTTGACGCTGTGCTGGTGAGGGAGTTGGGGATCTCCTTTAGGGTATAGATACGCCCCTCCTTATGGGCATCGTACTGAGCTAGTAGATCTTTCTTTCGCTCCTCGCTGAGAGTGGGCATCACGGTCTGTGGCATTGAGAGAAATAGCTGACGGATATCGACTCTCTGTGCTGTGGCAGAGAGAGCTATCAGGAGGGTCAGTAGGCTGAGGGAGAGTCGTCGCATCACTTGAGTTGATTGAGTAGGTCGAGTTTGCCTTCATCCACCAGTCGGAGGATCAGCTCTCCGAAGAGAGAGTTTTGCCATGCAAACCACTCGCGGGTGAAGTTGGTCGCATCATCCTTGTGGAAGGATTCGTGCATAAATCCAGTGCCAGCATCGGTGTCTAGTAACATCTGTAGGCAATAAGCAATCTCTGCATCGTCCTTTGAGGTAAATGCCCTCATCATAATGCTCATCGGCCATACCATATCATACCCAATGTGTGGCCCGCCGATCCCTTCGCCGGCACTCCCTTTGAAGAAAAAGGGATTCTGCTCACTCAGCACAAACCTGCGGGTATTCTGATAGATAGGGTCATCCAACGAGACATCCCCTAGGTAGGGCATTGCTAGTAGACTAGGTACATTGGCATCGTCCATCAAGTAGTGGTTGCCAAAGCCATCCACCTCGTAGGCATAGATCTTGCCAAAGGTAGGGTGGTCGTAAACGGCATACTTCTGGAGTGCCTGCTCCACCTCATTGGAGAGGGCGGAACACTCCGCTGCAAGCTCAGGTAAATGGTTGACCGTGGTGAGGATCTCAGCCATCTTGCGAAGTGAGGTGACCGCCATAAAATTGCTAGGCACTAAGAACTGGAAGTGGGTGGAGTCGTCGCTTGGTCGGAAGGCACTTGCGATAAGCCCTACAGGGCAAACTGGCTCGCCCCATCCGATGTTGCTCTTACCGTCAGTACTACGGTCTGTAACCCGCAGAAAGCGGTAGCTTCCTCTCCCCTCCTTGCGTTGCTGGTCACGGAAAGTGACAAGGATATTCTCCACTGCCTTTATCCAGGTCGCATCGAAGATAGAGCTATCGCCCGTCGCCTTCCAATAGGCGTAGGCAAGGCGTATTGGGTAGCAGAGAGAGTCAATCTCCCACTTCCGCTCATACACACCAGGGAGCATCTGCGTCTCATCGCTCTCCGCCCACTTCGACATGATCGGTCCATCGAGAAAGGCATTGGCAAAGGGGTCGAGGTTGATTTGCTTCAGCTGCATACGGATCACCCCCTCTATCATTTGGCGGAGGTGGTCGTCTTCACCCACATACCTCAGGTAAGGCCACACCTGCGCTCCACTATCACGGAGCCACATAGCGGCGATATCACCTGTGTAGACAAAGGTCTCGGGTAATCCCGCGTCATCTAGCCGGAAGTGCACGGTGGTATCTAGGGTGTTGGGCAGACAGTTGCCAAACATCCAGCGGAGTTTGTCGTGCGTTATTAGCTCCTGAACCCTCACGATATCACGCTCTATCACGGGCGAGGCAAAGAGTCGCTCCTGCTCCTTTGGGCGCTGGCTTTTATAGTCCGTTGCTGATGCCACTGAAAAAGTAACGAGTAGCAGGCAACATATCAGTATATTCTTCTTCATCATATTACATCAATTCGATATAGTCCTCCTTCTTCAGTACTGGCTTCATCGCAATTGGGATCACCTCATCACCTCGCTTAATCTCTACTACAATATCCTCAATGATAGGTTCGTGGACGTATGGGCGGTGGCTAAAGAGGTAGGTGAAGGCACCCTTGTACTTAGGGTTCTGCATCTTCTCAGCTATCTCCTTGTACTTATCTAGTCGCCAAAACTTATTGCCGTCAAAGCCATCGCTACTAGGGAAGCGAGTCTCCTCGTCGCGGAGCAGAAGGCTCTTCTTCAGAAAGGCGTGGTACCCATCGGTCATCGCCTTTACAGAGGCCTCCAGTGGCAAGCCATTAATGGTGAGGATACGGTCGCCCGGCAATAGCCCTGCTCGCTCTGCTGGACTTCCCTTCTCCACCCAGAGGAGTCGCTGTAAATCGTCGGCATCAAGGTAGATACCGATAGAGCGATAGGTGTTTTTGTGCATGACAAAGGTAGGGTTGGAGATATAGCGTAGAAAGGGGAAGTTGGAGAGCAATAGCGGTGCAAAGTTGTCGGCATAGGTCTCCACACTATAGGCACTATTGAGCCGCTCCCTTGCCTGCACACTCCAGATCAACTTCTGTTGCTTTGCATCGGAGATCTGTACCACCATCGTCAGTAGGTGCGACCCTGTGAAGCTAGGCGCGTTGATGCTATGGAAAGGGTACTGCTGGATATCCCCAGTGTGTGCGTTGAAGCGATAATTCTTAAGACCCTTCTCCACGTCACTCTCAGCCCCTTCACGGTAGTTGGGGTTAACGGCGAGGTCAGCTTGCACTGCCACCACCAAGTCTCCTCCCTTCTCCTGATACTTCAGACCTTTACGTACCAGCTCTTCGTAGATATTACGCTCCAGCACCGTCGGCCTACGACCCGTAGCGAAGCTAAAGCTACGATACTGTGCAAAGTCAATACGCTCGGGAGCACGGTAGTTAAAAGGCATAGTAAACCGGCGAGTAGTCACATCCTCCACACTATACATATTGAAAGCCCGAGCCAACATTGCTTCCGAGATCGCCTGTGCAGGGACACAATGCTTGCGGATAGTGATCGGCTTCTTGCGGTACCCGAAATTGGTCACTTGTAGCTGCACACTTCCCGCATTGGGATCTAGGAGCACACGATTGATCTCCTCTTCGCTCATCTCCTGTGTATTGACCCCATTGATGGTCTCGATAATATCCCCAGGTTTTAGCCCCGCTTTGGCAGCAGGTTGATCTGGTACCACCTCCACTACTACCGCATAGGAGTCGCCCCAATTCGCCTGATAACTGATCTGATAAAGTAGCCCTACTTCACACCGGCTACTCTGTGCACCCACCTTCTGAGCCATCACTGAGAGGGCACTCAGTAGGCAAAGGGCAGTCATTATAATTATTCTCTTCATTGCTCTAGTCATTTTCAATAAGTTACTGATACCTCAAAGATACTAATTTTCAGCCACATTACGGAGTAAAAATGGGCCTTAGTTAGATGTAGATAAAGTATCCAGCGATACCGCCGAGGATAATCACGAGGATAGGGTGAATCCACCTCATCACCACTGCCACAAAGGCTAGGAGGAAGAGGATCACACTAGTGAGGTCCACGAAGTTTTCTTTATTCAGAAGAAGCAAAAAGGCAGCTCCGATCAGCCCAACAGCAGCAGGGCGGATCCCCACAAAGAGAGCGTTGAAGTGCCGATTATTCTGAATGCGTGCAAAGGAGACGGAGATGAGTAGCACCAGCACAAAAGAGGGGATCATCACCGAGACGGTGGCAGCAACAGAGCCCCACACAGAGCCGGTAACGGTATAGCCTATATAGGTGGCGCTATTGATACCGATAGGGCCAGGGGTCATCTGCGAGACCGCCACAATGTCGGTAAACTCTTGCATCGTGAGCCAACCATAGTTGGTCACCACCTCCTCCTGAATTAGGGAGAGCATCGCATACCCTCCACCAAAGCCTACCAAACCAATCTTGAGGTAGACCAAAATAAGCTGTAGGTAGATCATTTCTCCTCACCTCCTTTCGACCGTACTATATATATGGTGTAGAACCAGCCCAAAAAGGCCGAAATAAAAATCACCGCTACAGGGCTCACCCCCAGTAACCAGATGCTCAGCGCCACTACAATAGGGATCCACACCCACTTCCATCCAAGTCCCAAAGCCTGCCATACCGTGATGGTAGGGGCGGCAATGAGGGCAACCACTACTGGGCGTATCCCTTTGAAGATCGCCTCCACCGTGGGGTTGTCCTTCACATCACTGGCAAACATCGCCAGCAACAAAATGATCACAAAGCTCGGCATGGTGCCGAAAAAAGCACAGACCAGCGCCCCCAAGAAGCCCTGAATGCGGTACCCCACAAAGATAGCAATATTCACCGCCAAGATTCCTGGAAGTGACTGTGCCATTGCAAAGAGGTCGATAAATTCTTTATCCTCTAGCCAACCATACTTATCCACCACTTCGGTGCGGATTAATTGGATCATAGCCTGACCGCCCCCAAAGGTAAAGCCACCAATGAGGAAAAAGGTCTTCGCCATTTGCAATAACTGGCGCCAATCGCGTCGTTTCTGTAGCCCTTTCTCTTTCATATCTACAAAGATACCATTTTATCTCTCCCTATCCTCCCCAATAAATGCCACAGCTAGGTGAGGGAGATGTGGGTGACTTGATCGGGGGAAACCGTCTCCTGCATAAAGTAGTCGGCCATGGTGGCAAAGCGGTGGTCGGCCTCGGTAGTGGCGTAGCGGGCCTCGCCGTTGGTGGTGAGTCGCTCCTCCATCTCTGGGTGTCGCCGTAGGTAGTCGAGGAGAGAGTGAGCCACGATCTCGCCCTGGGCGATTACTTGGATCTCCTTGGGGAGAGCTTGCTCTATTCTGGGAAGCAGAAGCGGATAGTGAGTGCAGGCGAGGATGAGTGCCTCCATCTTTGGTGCTGCACTCTGGAGAAGCGAGAGGTCACGCTGAATAAAGTAATTGACCCCCACATTGTCATCAATCTCTCCCCGCTCCACAAGGGCCGCCCAAAGGGGCGTTGCCTTTTGCACCAGGTGGGCGTTGGGAGCATACTTTTCCATCTCAATCTGATAGGAGTGGCTCGCAACGGTTGCTTCTGTTGCTACCAGTCCCACCTGCATCGGTTGTTGCTCAGTACATCGGCCGAGGTACTCCACCGTCGGACGTATCACCCCAAGGATCCGCCGCGTAGGGTCGGAACTATTGGGAAGGTCGCACATCTGCAACTGCCGGAGGGCTCGTGCCGAAGCGGTGTTGCAGGCGAGGATCACCAGCGGACAGCCTTGACTAAATAGATAAGCCACCCCCTGGCGAGTGTAGTGGTAGATTAGCTCAAAGGAGTGCGACCCATAGGGGGCACGAGCATTATCCCCGAGGTAGAGGTAGTCGTATTGGGGCAACCACTTACGTAGCTCCCCAAGCACGGTGAGCCCTCCATATCCCGAGTCAAAGACCCCTATGGCACCTTTGCTCCGCAACATCAGGGGTTAATAATGATTTCGCGTCCGAAAGGAGCCAAAGCCACCTTAGCCATCTTGAAGTGCTTTGTTCCCCAAGGAATACCTACGATGGTGATACAAAGGAGCAGCCCTATTGCTACGTGGGTAATAGCGATCCAGATGCCCGCAAATATTGCCCAAAGGATATTACCAAGTAGCCCAATTGGGTTGCGACTTGAAGGCGTTACCTCACTCCCGAAGGGAAAGAGCATCACCATCCCTAGTTTGAAAGATTGCTTGCCGAGTGGAATGCCAATAATGGTGATACAAAAGATCAATCCTGCGGTGAAGTACTCCAAGGCCGAAGCCAATCCGCCACAGATCCACCAAACAATGTTGAGAAGTAGATTAACCATAACCTATATATATAATGTGTAACTAACTAATTAAATCGCCCGCCCTCGGGAAGACTATTGCCGAGGAGGTAATCATAGATAGTGGTGCGTCGCTTATTGGGAAATTGCACCTCCCACAGCTCCACAGCCCCTTCAGTGCACTGCACCACCACCGACTCCTTCGTCACCCGATACTCCCCGGGCTGTAGCCTTTGTAGCGAAGGGCAAGGGGTTGCCTTGAAGACCTTGATCTCCTCCTCCCCTAGTGTAGCAATCGCCGAGGGGTAGGGGCTCATGGCCCTAATCCGTAAAGCTATAGCGTGTGCTGATTCTTGCTGAAAGCTGAGGAGCCGGTCCTCCTTAAATATCTTAGTGGCATAGCGAAGCCCCTCCACCTTTGGTTGAGGCTTAGGGGAGAGCGTCCCTTGCTCCAATCCCTGTATGGTTTTGAAGGTCACCTCCGCACCCAGTTGCATCAGCTTATCGTGGAGTGAGCCCCCTGTCTCCTCGGTAGTGATGGCAATCTTTTCTTGTAGTAAAATATTGCCCTCATCAATGCCCTCATTCAGGAGAAAGGTAGTCACCCCCGTCTCCTTTTCGTCATTAAGGATCGCATGCTGAATAGGTGCCGCCCCTCGATACTGCGGGAGTAGAGAGGCGTGGAGGTTAAACGTGCCCAAGCGGGGCATCGCCCACACCTCACGGGGGAGCATTCTAAAAGCAATCACAATAAATAGGTCGGCTCCGAGTGCCTTGAGCTCGGCATGAAACCCTTCGTCACGTAAGTTCTCAGGCTGTAGGATAGGTACGTTAGGGCAATACTTCATCGCCACCTCCTTCACTGCCGAAGGACGTAGCTTATGCCCTCGCCCAGCCGGCTTATCGGGATTGGTCACCACTCCTACCACCTCTGCCCCTTGCTCAAGGATATACTGTAGGATATAGCTGGCAAAGTCGGGAGTTCCGAAATATACTATCTTCATCTTATTCTTAATCTCCTCCAAAGTTATCATTCAGTACCTCGCGGTATTGGTTGAATATCTGCGACTTAGAGACAAAGCCGAGATACTTCCCCTCCTCGTCTTCTACAGGGAGGTTCCAAGCCCTCGTATCATCAAAGAGCTTCATCACCTCATCCATACTCATCCCCACCACCACACGTGCTTCGGGAGATACCATAAAGGTCGCCACTTTGAAGCGGTCGTAGAGCTCGGGTCGGAACATGATGTTGCGGATATTATCCAGTAGCACCATCCCCACCATACGCCCCTTGTCATTCACCACCGGGAAAATATTGCGCTTACTCTCGCCAAAGATACGCACCGTATCGCCCAGCGTCATGTCGGGCGAAAGGATGCTAAAGTCGTTTTCAATCACGTGATCCACTTGCATCAGCGTCATCACCGCCTTATCCTTATTGTGCGTCAGCAGTTTCCCCTCCTCCGCCAACCGTAGCGAGTAGATACTGTGGGGTAGGAAGAGCTTAATCGTACCATAGGCCGTGGTGGAGACCACCAGAAGGGGGAGAAATAGATTGTACCCACCTGTCAGCTCAGCGATGAGGAAGGTACCCGTCAGCGGGGCATGCATCACCCCTGCCATTACCCCCGCCATGCCCATGAGGGCAAAGTTGTCGGTAGGAAGGTAGATATTGAGACCCGAGATATTCATTACATAGCTAAAGGCAAAGCCCACCAACGCACCCACAAAGAGACTAGGCGCAAAGACACCGCCGGCTCCACCACCCGCATTGGTCGCCACTGTGGCAAATACCTTTGCCAGTACCGCTAATGTCAAGAAGAGGGGAAGTGCCCACGTGGTGCCGGTTAGTTTCTCGAAGAAAGAGCCTTGCATGACCCGCTGTGGCTCGGCGCTAATTAGCGTGCTGATAGAGTTATACCCCTCACCGTAGAGTGGGGGAAGCAAAAATATTAGCGTGCTGAGGATCGCCGCGCAGACCAGAAACCTCTCCCAATAGTGTGTCATCCCTTTGAGCTTGCGCTCCAGCCCAAAGGAGATCTTGGTGAAGTAGAGCGAGGCGAGTCCGCAAAGAGCTCCTAGTACGATCACCCACGGCATCCTACCGAGTGTAAAGGCCTCTGTCGCTTCGTAGGCAAACTGTGCCTCGGTACCAAAGATCAGGTAAGAGAAAGAGGCAGCGGTTACCGAGGAGATAAGTAGCGGTAGTACAGAGGTGAGGGTGAGGTCCATCAGCAGCACCTCCACCACAAAGATAAGTCCCGTGATCGGTGCCTTGAATATCCCCGCTACCGCCCCCGCTGCACCGCACCCCAAGAGGAGCATTAGGTTTTTATGCTCTAGGTGAAAGAAGCGACCGATGTTGCTCCCGATCGCCGAACCAGTCATCACAATAGGCGACTCTGCACCTACCGAACCACCCATACCAATGGTGATAGAAGAGGCGACAATAGAGCTCCACATATTGTGTGGCTTCAGCCGACTCTTACGCTGGCTAAGGGCATAGAGAATCTTGGTGACGCCGTGGCTGATATCATCACGCACAATGTACTTCACAAAGAGGTAGGTAACGAAGACACCCACCACCGGCGTGATCAGGTAACCGATATAGAGGTCGTCGACCTCGGAGAAGGACGCTGCGTGGTCCGCAATCCAATGGATCGACCCCTTTAGGATCGCAGCTGCAAAGGAGCAGAGCACCCCAATCACGAAGGCAAGTATCAGGATAAAGATCTGCTCTGGAATGTGCTTTTCGCGCCACTCCAAAATCTTTAGCACCGATTTATGCTCCTTGCTCATCCTATCTTAGTACCTTGAATTGTCCATCCACCTCCAGCTTGATAATGCTCGAGGCAGTGGCAGGCCTCCTATCGCCTTGTCGATATTTCACTACATAGTCCACCCCTTCGAGTATCTCTTGAGAGAGCTCTCCGAAGTGTGCCGGACTAGGTGCTCCCGATACATTGGCAGAGGTGCTCACAATTGGCTTCTTAAATCTTAGGCAAAGATCCCTACAGAAGGGCTCACTCTCCACCACTCGGATCCCCGCACTCCCATCCTCTGCCAAAAGGTTGGGTGCCAATCCATGCACCCCAGGGTAGATCACCGTGAGTGGGGTGGGGCTTGCCTCAATCAGGTCGTAAGCGATCTCAGGCACCTCCTTCATAAGCCCTTGCAACTTGGCCGAGCTATCTACAATAGAGATCAGAGCCTTGGCACTCGCTCGGTGCTTTAGTTCAAAGACCTTCCGCACCGCCTCCTCGTTCGTCGCATCACAACCAATGCCCCAAATCGTATCGGTAGGGTAAAGGATCACCCCACCCGCCTCCAGCACCCTCAGTGCCTCGGCTAAGTCCTCCCGCTCGTATCGTTCGTCTACCTCCATACTGTTCCTCTGATTTTGATAGCGAAGTTACCACTTTTCTAATTAATCACCTAATCCCCACCTGTTTCGCTCAGGGCGTAGGTGTTCTTTCTGTTTTTTTTACATATTAATCATCCTTATCCCAAAATTTTATACACTCTGCCTCCTCTTTTTCGTAGGCTATGTTTATTTTAAGCATCATAATGTAGTCAAAGAGCGGCGTTGTTGAAGTAGGTTATTTTGATAGCGTCAGCACTTTTTTGTTTTAATTTATTTGATTATATTTGAAGGGTAATTAATATTGATAACTTAAAAGCGATAAATTATGTCAAGAGCTAAATTTGATGGCAAGTGGAGCAAGGACCTAATTACAGGGAAAAGAAAAAGAACTGCCGGAGACGATTCGTTTCTGGAGAATAATGATCAAGTATGGATTAAATTGCTTAAGGGACTTCTAGACCTATTGCATGGAAAGAGGCAGTACTAATTCTGCTTTATAATGTTGGACCATTATATGGTCAGCGCATCTGCTTTGATTACAGGGCACTGATTTCTTTTCACGTGCGAATTCCATCGCATGTGTACTTGTTGAAGTGTCGCACGTGTAAAGTGTAGGTGGTACATATTACGCTAGTTAGTTGTGCGAACTTGGGTTTCGTTGTGCACAGGTCTTTGGTGTTTTATTTCCATGGCTTGTGCTCTTTTATTACATCTTTCTTCAACCCCGCTTTCATGGGTGATAAATAAGTCGATAATAGCCCAAGAACTCTTGTGGGTGGAGAACCTATTCTAGGATTAGTTTAAGTGTCCTAGGTCATATTGTCCGACCCGAAGGGATCGAGTATATACATGTGCCATTTCTCATCCCCTAGTCGTTCGGAACTTCGCTCCTCCGACAAGGGGCTACAACAAATCGGATCTCTGCCGAGGTTCTTACTCATAGCCCTCCCGCTAGAAACCATACGGTAAAAACCTTCTAATGCATAAGTTAATGACCCTATAAAATAGGAGAAAGTAGTGACCCAAAAATCCAATTTATAACAAACTGATATTCAATACCATATAAAATAGAAAACTGAGTTGCAACTAAGCGATCGGCGAGTTGCAACTAAGCAAATGCCGAGTTGCAACAAAGCAATTGCTTAGTTGCAACTAAACTTTTGACCACTTTGCTGTTGCTTTTTTAGGCAGTTGTACGAAGACCATCAGCCCCCTTATTTGTGGTATGGATTTATCCGTGGATGTTAATTGCAGGGGTTACGCATTAGAAAGACCTTATCGTATGATCTTTAGTGAGTTGTCTACGAGAAAGGACCTCGGCAGAGGTCCCTCTTAAATAGGCACAGGTCGGAGGGGCAAAGCCCCGAACGACCTGTGTGTAAGAGCATATTCCCTACCTCAATGACCCCGGTTGAGGGGTCAGACCTAGATAGGGTTGTCCGACCCCTTAGCCGGGGTCGAAGGGGTGTTTTGCTCATCGTTATACACAGGTCTTCGGCACTGCGTGCCTTGACCTGTGCCTATTTAACACGGACCCCTCAGCCGGGGTCCTCACCTATAGTCACACCTATGAATACTTTACGGTAAGACCTTTCTAATGCGTAGCGTTGCCTCTTTTTTGCGGAGCGGGGGTGGGGTTATTGTGCTAGGATTTGGGTAAGTTTGCAGAGTATAATATTATTGTATTGAGTTGATGAGCAAGAAGAGGATCGTTAGGGAGAAACCGGTGGAGAACCGCCGTAGTCGGTCGGGTGAAGAGATTGAACTAGGGGGTAGTCTGAGGGAGCGAGCAGGTCGTTTCTTCAGGGGCATGATGGGTAAGGAGCGTATGCTCCCCGTCTCCATTGGTTTGCTACTCTTTGGTCTGGGTCTTTTTATGCTCTATGCCTTTGTCACCTATCTCTTTGAGGGGTCTGCGGACCAGAGTGTGTTGCTCGATCCCGACCTTGCCGATGTGGCGGCTCAGGCCGAGGCGATGCAGGGGAGCAGCGGGGTGGTAGGGATGCATCTGATGCATCTTATGGTGAATGAGTGGGTAGGTCTGGGAGTGATTTTTGTGATCATCCTTCTCCTTGCTATGGGTCTTGGTTTGCTAGGGCCTGCCAAGGTCAATTACCCGAAGCTGATCATCTTTTCCACGATTGCTACCTTTTGGTCGTCGCTCTTCTCTGCTACTATATTCCGCCCTATCGCAGCTAGTTTTTTCTTTTACCCAGGTGGCATTTTGGGGGAGACGGTACGGGTTTGGCTAGAGATGAGGGTAGGAGGTTTTGGCCTTTGGCTGGTGATTATCCTGACCCTCTTGCTGGTGCAATTTCTATTTTTCCAGGGGATTCGTGCCAAGTACAACCGTTGGGCAGAGGCGAAGCGCACTGGTGTGAAGAGTGACGAGGCGCCTAAGCGAAAGGGGTTGCTATCGTGGTTCCGACGCAATAAGTCAGTGGACGATGGCGATGACGAGGGAGAGCTCCTTGAGGATATCCCTGAGGACCCCTATGTAGCCCCTTCTGAAACGAGTGAATTGGCGGAGGAGGAAGAGGAAGAGACGCCTCAAGCCCCTACCACGATTACCTTGGAGCCAGAGGAGGCACCAGCACCTCCGATGCCTCGGCCTGACCCTATCATCCACAGGAGTGAAGCGGGAGATGGGGTGGATATGGTGGTGATGGACAATCGTAGCATGCAGGACGAGGTGACCAGTGCCGAGCTACGTGCCAAGCAACTGGTGGAGGAACAGGGGGAGTACGATCCTACCCTAGAACTGGCGGGCTTTGAGATGCCTTCGGCCGACCTCCTCAAGAAGTATGAGCAGCAAAATGAGGAGATAGATACCGAGGAGATAGAGCAGAATAAGCGGCTGATCACCACTACTCTGGAGAGTTTCAGAATAGGGATTAAGTCGATTAGTGCCACGGTGGGCCCTGCCATTACGCTCTATGAGGTGGTGCCAGAGGAGGGCATCCATATCTCTCGTATCCGTGGGCTGGAGGATAATATCTCTATGAGCCTTTCGGCGATGGGGATTCGTATCATTGCACCGATGCCGGGCAAGGGGACGATCGGTATGGAGGTGCCAAATAAAAAGCCTCAGGTGGTGAGTATGCGTTCGGTGATTCTCTCCAAGAAGTTTGCCGAGAGTACCGCGGCCTTGCCAGTGGCGCTCGGGCGTACGATCACCAATGATGTCTTTGTCTTTGACCTTGCCAAGACACCGCACCTCTTGGTGGCAGGAGCAACGGGGCAAGGTAAGTCGGTGGGGCTGAATGCTATTATCACCTCTTTGCTCTACAAGCTTCACCCCTCGGAGCTGAAGTTTGTGATGGTGGACCCTAAGATGGTGGAGTTTAGCCCTTATCGTCAGATTGAGAAGCACTATATGGCGAAGCTACCCAATGAGGATCAGGTGATCATCACCGACCCTAAGCGGGTGCAAGGGACGCTGGAATCGCTCTGTGTGGAGATGGACGACCGCTATGAGCTACTCTCGTCGGCGCATGTGAGGAATATCAAGGAGTATAATCAGAAGTTTAAGCAACGGCTCCTCAATCCGGAGAAGGGGCATAAGTTCCTCCCCTACATTGTGTTGATCATCGATGAGTATGGTGACCTGATGCTCACGGGAGGTAAGGAGATCGAGGCACCTATCACCCGCTTGGCACAGAAGGCGAGAGCGGTGGGTATCCATGCGATTATCGCTACGCAGCGACCCATGGCGTCAATTATTACCGGTGCCATTAAGGCCAACTTCCCTGGTCGCCTCGCCTTTAAGGTCTCTTCGGGTATTGATTCTAAGATTATCCTAGATGCTCAAGGGGCTAATCGTCTGATTGGCCGTGGGGATAGCCTTTTCACTACGGGCAACGACCTCACCCGTGTGCAGTGTGCCTTTGTAGATACCCCTGAGGTGAATAGTTTGGTGAAGTTTATCTCTGACCAGAGAGGGTTTAGGGAGGCGTACGAACTACCAGAGGTGAAGCCTGAGGGTAGTGACCTCGCTGGTTCTCTGGCTACTGGCGAACTAGATCCTAGTAATTGGGACGAATTCTTTGAGGCGGCCGCCCGTAGGATTGTGCTGGATAACCGCCCTTCGGCGAGCTACATTCAGCAGATATTTGGAGTGGGTTACAACCGTGCGTCTCGTATTATGGTCCAGTTGGAGCATGCGGGTATTATCTCGGGTGCTGATGGCAATAAACCACGTGAGCTTCTTATCACTACGGAGGAGCAGTTGGAGCAGTTTTTTGAGGAAAATAGAAAGTAATGATGATGAAGATACAGAGATGGCTACTAGCGTTGCTCCCGCTGTTACTCGCCTTTTCGGCCGAAGCACAGGAGCAGACGCTACAAAAAGCAAAGCGATATTTAGATGCCTCTAAAGGGCTACAGATAGAGTATCAGCTGACGATTGGGGAGGATAGTGAGCAGGGGAGTTACTATGCACTAGGCGAGGACTTTTGTCTGGAGAGCCCTTCGATACGTGCGTGGCACCAAGGGGGCAACCTGTGGGTCTACATTCCGCAGAATGGGGAGGTCAATCTCACCCAGCCTTATAAGGAGGACCTACTGGAGCTCAATCCTCTCTTAAACCTTAACCGTATTTCTGCCAAGACCTTTAACCTCAAGGAGTCGACCACAGGGGCGGTGACGACCATTAAGGCGACCCCTAAGCAGAAGGAGGAGATAGAGTGGCTAGAGGTGCACCTCAATAGCCAGTGCGAACCGCTCTCTATGCGGGTGAAACAGAGGAGTATATCGGTGCCGATTGTGCTGAAGGTGACTAAGCTACGGCAGAGTGCCACGGCTCAGATGAAGCAGAAGGGCTTCTTTCGCTTTGATGCGAACAAACTCCCAGGGGTGACGGTTATAGATTTAAGGTAACTGTTTAATGACTAATAAGATATAGAGATATGGAAACAATCAAGACGAAGCTACTCATCATAGGGGGCGGACCAGCAGGATATACTGCGGCGATCTATGCCTCAAGGGCCAATCTTTCTCCCGTGCTAGTGGAGGGAATGCAGCCAGGCGGGCAATTGACCACTACCACTGATGTGGAGAACTTCCCCGGCTATCCCGAGGCGGTGAATGGCACTCAGATGATGATGGATATCAAGAAGCAGGCGGAGCGCTTCGGCACCGATATGCGTGATGGTGAGGTGACAAAACTCGACCTCTCAAAGCGTCCGTTTAAGGTGGAGATCAATGGTGGCGACTCTGAGATTATTGCCGAGAGCATCATCATCGCCACTGGTGCTAGTGCCAAGTACCTAGGTCTGCCCGATGAGCAGAAGTATATGGGTATGGGCGTTAGCGGTTGTGCTACCTGCGATGGTTTCTTCTACCGTGGTCAGGATGTGGCTGTGGTAGGTGGTGGAGATACCGCCTGCGAGGAGGCTCTTTACCTCTCTCAGATCTGTAAGAAGGTCTACCTCATGGTGCGTCGTGATGAGCTACGTGCCTCAAAGGTGATGCAGGACCGTGTGCTGAAGAAGGAGAATATTGAGGTGCTCTGGAAGCAACAGGCCGAAGGACTTTATGGGGAGAATGGTGTCGCTGGTGTCCATGTGGTGAAGAACAAGGGCGAGGCGAATGAGGAGCGTTATGACCTACCAGTCCAAGGCTTTTTCCTCGCCATCGGGCACAAGCCTAATGTCGACTTCCTCGGCGGTCAGATTGAGCTCGATAAGCAGGGGTATATCCTCACGAAGGACGGTATGCCTAATACCAATGTAGAAGGCGTCTTTGCTGCTGGTGATGTGGCTGACCCTCACTTCCGCCAAGCGATTACCGCTGCGGGTAGTGGCTGTAAAGCTGCGATGACGGCGGAGCGTTTCCTCGGCGAAAACCCACTGAAGTAACGACTTTGCACGCTGGGTTCCACTGCAAAGGACCTCGCAGAGGTCCGATTTGTCGTAGCCCCCATTCAAGGGCGTAGCCCGATGAATGGGGGAGAAATTGAGGAGCGTTATCTTACGACCCCTTGTGGGTCGGACAAGTAATCCTAGAAAAGGCTGTCCGACCCGCAAGGGGTCGTTTTATATATATGGTGTCTATTACCCCCGGTCGTTCGGGCTATGCCCTCCGACACGGGGGCTACAACAAATCGGACCTCCAAGGAGGTCCTTATCCTTTGAATTTAGACGGTTCGGAGCTCTATCTCAATGTCGGTGGCGACGGTGAGGTAGAGCTTTTCTATTGATAGGTATTGGGAATGGACGGATTGAGGCAACTGCTCTCCGCTGTCGGTGGTAGCGATGCAGAGGGTAGGGGAGACCATCTCTATCTGGTTGATGCCTTTGGAAAGCTGCTCCGAATGGGCTTTGTAGACCGCTTCTTTGGCGGTCCAGAGTTGTATTGGTGGAAGTCCGTACTTCTTTAGAAGGGTTTGCTCTTCAGCGGTACTATAGCGAGGCAAGGTCCGCTCAGCCTGCTGAACCTTCTCCTCTACATCAATGCCAAGTGGCGTTCCTAGCGGTCCGATAGCCACCGCCAGCCAGTGCTGTGAGTGCGAGATTGAGAGGGCACAATCGGGGTGCTCCTCCAGCCTTGGTCGCCCCTTAGTAGTATATGAAATAGGAGAGGAAAGTACCCGTTGCTTCGCCCTTTGCACCGCCTCTCCTCGCTCCAGTTTCTGCTCTATCGGCGTGAGAAAGATCAGCACCTTCGGGCTCATTCCTCTACTTCTGCTTCGCCCTCAGTGTCGGGATAAAACTGCACCTTGCTAATACGCCGGCGCCCCATTTCACGCACCACAAAGCGGTGTTTGCGGATATAGATCTCCTCACCCACCGTCGGGAAGTCGCCCTTTGCCTCCAGTAGCATTCCACCAAGGGTGTCCACCTCCTCCATCTCCTCCTCGATCTCCTTGTAGTCGGGCACTCTGGTGATACGCAGGAAGTCCACAATCCCTATCTTGGCGTCGAATAGAATACTCCCATCGGGTTGCTCCGTGTAGAGCACCTCCTCATCGGTATCGTATTCATCTTCAATCTCCCCCACGATCTCCTCGAGTAGGTCCTCCATGCTCACTAGTCCGCTAGTGCCACCAAATTCATCCACCACTATGGCGAGATGAATCTTTTCGGTCCTAAACTCCTCCAATAGACTATTGATCCGCTTGCTCTCCGGCACAAAGAAAGGCTCCCTAATCAGCGGTTGCCACGCAAAGTCATCGCCCTCCGAGAGGTGCGAGAGTAGGTCTTTGGCATAGAGGACTCCCTTGATATTGTCGATCCGTTCATCGTAGACAGGCATTCGAGAGTACCCTTTGTTCACAATCAGTGCCTTCACATCTTGGAAGCTATCCTTCAGATCCACCGCTACAATATCCATACGGGGAGTCATCACATCATTGACTGTTTTGCGATGAAAACGGACAATCCCATGGAGGAGTTGCTGCTCCTCTTGGTCGTCGGTGGTCAGAGCAATAGCCCGCTCGAGATCGCTCTCCGTCACCTTGCTCTCCTTACTGATAAAGGGCTTAGTGGCTCCGGCTCCTATCTTCACTAGGAGGTGGACGATTGGCTGAGTCACCTTCATCAGGTGTCGGAGCGGACCAATCATAAACTTCGTAGCCGCAAGGGCGTGGTTTTGGAAGTAGACCTTCGGGATAATCTCACCAAAAAGGAGGACCAAAAAGGTGATACCGATCACCTGTACTATAAAGCCCAAAGTCTGTGCCTCGCCGAAGTCAAAGAGTCGGCTCACGGCATAGCTCGTGAGCATGGTGATGGCAATATTCACGAAGTTATTCATCACCAAGATAGTGCCGAGTAGGTAGTCCGAATTGGCAAGTGCCTCTAGCACCTGCTTCTCTCGCTTCTCTGAGCTATCCTCGAGCTGCTCAATATCCTTGGGGCGGAGTGAGAAAAAGGCCACCTCCGAGCCTGAAAAGAAACCACTCAATACCAAGCAAATAAGTGCCAGGATGAGTGCAATGATCACTGGTGTAGTGATGGGATAGGTCACTACACCTTCGAATAAACTGGATAAATAACTCGGGTCGTCCAAAATATCTATTGGTCTATATTATTAGCGGTTGTGTGCTCAATCAAAAGGGTAGCCCATCGGGATTTTTCTCTAGCTCCTCAAAGAGGTGGCCGTATCGCTCTTGTACCTTCTTCTCCGTTGGAGTGGTAGTGGCCACCTCCTTTCTCTTAAGAAGGGTGATCTCCTTGGCGATGATAAAGGTATGCGTGGTAAACTGCCCTTGCTTATTGTAGCTACGTGTATAGGTCAGCCGCCCCGATACCTCCACCAGATCCCCAGGGAGTAGCTTGGTACCTACCTCCTCTGCGAGTGCCCGATAACAGATAATCCTATGCCAGTCGGTCACCTCTCCACTGCACTCCAGTGCCTCCTCGGTGAGATGGGTAGGGGCATGTGTGGCGAGTGAGAAGCGTACAGCACAGGTGGTAGGGTCGTACCACCGTATGTTGGGCTCCTTCCCCACATAGCCTACCAGACGGATAGCATTTACTGTTTGGTCGTCCATTCAATTGGTATCCTTTGTTTTACGCCTCAAAGATACCTATTTTTTGATAATTGGAGTGTTTCCCCCCTGACGATTGCATTGTTGTTAGTCCAGCTTTATGTTGACTTTAAACCTTTAGTCCTGTGCGGTGCCCCCCGAATGGAAGCCTCCTCACAGGACTAAAGGAACAATACTCGGGTACCTATCCAATTTTTTACCTTCAAGGTGCTCCTCTCTATCTATCTTCTGTATACTGTTTACTCAACTAGCTGGGGATTAGCTTCCTGAGCTGAAAGCGGAATGCGGAGTACATAGCGAGCATCGCCTTGCTGGAGATGGTACTCCTTACCCTCTACCACCTTGGAGAGTGCTGGCTGAGTTGTCCGCTTGTAGTCGTACCACTCATGACCCTCTACGCCTAGCTCCTTTTGGCGCTCTAGTAGAATCTCTTGCACCAGAGCCTCTCCAGTGAGGGGCTGTAGCTCCGCCATACGGGTTGCCAGAGCCTCTGCCGTGTATCGCTTCGTGAGGAGGGCAGAGAGATATTGCTTGGCCTCCTCCGCCTTGCCCAGCCTTGCTGCTGCCTCTGCAGCATTGAGGTAGATCTCTGCTCGGCGGATTGTAGGGCGGTAGTCCTTCCCTTGTATCTTATTCTGCCCAGGCTTAGACTCCCACGTATTCATATCCGTGAGCTCCGTGAAGTAGTACTTCTTCCTAAGGTCGCCCTCTGTAAAGCTATCAAAGTACCCCTGCTCCACAAAGGCAAATTCACGGATGGCTTGACCGAATAGCTCCTCCAATGCCCAGATGTTTTCTGCAGATTGGTAGTGGGTAGGTAGCAAGAACTCCTTTGCATCGCCCTGATTAAGGTCGACCAGCTCTTTGCTGATCCCTAGTACCTTTTGGCACTCCTCTAGCACTTCCGACCACTCCCCTTTGTAGAGCGATACCCTTGAAGCGATGGCAAAGAGTGCCTCTCTAGAGCCCCGGTACTTGTACCTTGGCTCACTCCATTGAATCGTGTTGAGGTACTTCTCCGCCTGCTTGAGGTCCGCCTCAATCTGGTCGTACAATTCGCCAAGCGTCGCCTTCGGGAAGGTCTGCTCAATATCTATCGTGCCATTGATGGGCACCACCTTAGTATTGCGTGCCCCTTCACTGTACTTAGGACCATACATATTGGTCAGTTCAAAGTAGGCATAGGCGCGTAGGAGATAAGCCTCCCCTACGATCTGCGACAGCACCTCATCCTTAGGGGTTACCTCTTGGATAATAGAGTTGCAGTAAAAGATCACCGTGTAGAAGCTCCCATAGGTATACTCCTCCGTTTGCCCCTTAGTATCCGCTCCGTCCTGCCACGTGTAGATATTGCGGTAGGCGGGGAAGCCCGAGAGACCATAAGGGTCGATATGCGGGGTCACCTGCAGTCCACGCATCGTGAGTAGCTCCTTGTGGCGTGGAAAGGCATTGTAGCCCTGATTGAGTAGAGCTCGCTGCTCCTCCGTCGTCTCCGGAATCACCTGCCCACGAGGCACGATATCCAAGTACTTGTCGCACGAGCTCCAGAGCATCGAGAGTAGCAGTAGTATTGGTAAGTATTTTAGTTGCTTATTCATATGCTTGAGTTACTATTAAAAGGTGATATTGATACCCACCGAGTAGGTGCGTGCCACTGGCTGTGAGTAAATATTTCCGTAGGTCTCAGGGTCGAAATAGCCCGAGTAGTCGCTACTAATCACAAATGGATTACGTACCTCGGCGGTCAGACGCATCTGCTGGAAGAGGTCACTTCCTACCTCCTCGCCTTGGAGCGTGTACCCTAGTCGGATACTGCTGAAGCGCCAGTAGCTGATCCGCTTTGCCCAAATATCGTAGTAAGAGTAGGTGCTAGCTGGATCGTAACCTCCCATCCACTCCCGTGCGTACTCCTCCATCTCCGTGGTGGTGCCACTACCGAGTAGCTTTGGATATTGGCCAGAAGTATGATCCGGACTCCATACATCTAGGATATCGCGGGTATAATTCACCCCTGGATCCACCTTTGTAGGATGGTAGAACGGAGCACGGGTCACCCAACGATTGATAAAGAAGTTGGAGTAGATCGATAGATCCACCGACTTGTACCGAAGCGTGCTACTCAAGCCACCAGTCAGCTTTGGGTCACGGTCGCCCACATAGCGGAAGAGGTTTCGGTACTCTGCCGGAGTGATATTACCGATCACATCACCAAAGGCCCCCTTTGAGAGGTTGAATAGCTCTTGATAATTCTTCACCTCACCATCGGCGCCCCTAAAGGTCATCAGTCCATTCTTGTCTACTCCAGCGGTTGGAATTACAAATAAGGCATTGACAGGATACCCCTCGAGTGATGGCGTATAGTCATTATCGCGAACATTGTACTTCAGTACCTTTGAGCGGTTTTGCGAAAGGTTGAGGGTAGTGGTCCAGGTCCAATCCTTTGTCTTGATATTGGTGGTGGAAAGTGCCAACTCCCAACCACGGTTCTCCACCTCACCCCAGTTGAGGTTAACGAAGTCAAAACCATTCTCCCTCGGTAGACTGCGGACACTGATCAGGTCGTCACTATTGCGGTAATAGTAGTCCATAATCAGTGAGATGCGATTATCCAGTAGCCCAAGGTCCAGACCTATATTGGTGGTGGTGGTCTTCTCCCATCTCAGCTTTTGATTAGGGGGAGAGAGCACGGTGATGATATCCTCATTGACACCGTTAAAGAAGGAGGTGGTACGCCACTCACCCTTCACGAAGGGCGAGGTATTCTTATCCACATTACCTTGAATACCATAGGAGGCTCTTAGCTTCAGGTTAGAGAGCCAAGAGAGGCCTTGCATCCACTGCTCACGATTGACGTTCCATGCACCTGAGAACGACCAAAGAGGTAGGTACTTGTACTTCGGATCAACCCCAAAGAGGTTCGACCCATCGTAGCGTAAGCTAGCAAAGAGAGTGTACCGATTGTCGTAGGTGTAGGAGAGGGTAGAGAAGAAGGAGACAAAGGCATTCTCATAGATCTGCTTGCGGTAAGGGGCAAATCTGGCGTTGTTGGACGTGGAGGCCGAAAGTCCCTCGGGGAATACTATCGGCTTAGTGGTGAGCGTACGCTCATCATAGCCAAAGCCCTTAGAGTGAATGCCAGTGGTATTATTGCGTCTCAGCTCTATACCAGCCATTACGTCAAGGTCGTGGCGATCCTGGAATCGTTGGGAGTAGAATAGCTGATTCTTCCAATTGTATTGGAAAAAGGAGTCGTGCCAGTTTTGGATAATCCCACCCTCTGGCAAGAAGCTCTTACCCTTGTACAGCGCTGAATTATGATAGCTGCGAGCAAAGAACGACTCCTTTGTGCCACTCTTCTCAGTGGTATTGCTCTCTATCTGAATGCCCAGTTGGCTAGTAAAGCGAAGGGGTTGCAGAATCTTCCACTCTAGGTCTGCCACCGCCTTAAGGGATTGATTCTTGAGCGTGTAATTGGTGTTATTGAGCTCCTCCATGTAGTTGAAGGGGATCTGCTTGTCGTCGGAGAGAGTGACATCGGGGTCGTATATATAGTTGCCCTCACTATCGTAGAGCTCTCTGTAGGGATTGACATTGCGGGTATATCGCTGTGGATTGGAGAATTCACTCTCGGCGAGATAAGAGGTGCGGTCGTTCTGATTGGCAAATAAGCTGAGCCCCACGGTGACCTTCTCTGATAGCTTATAGTCGGTATTGGCTGTGACGTTGTAACGCTTAAAGGCGGTGCCTTTGGTGGTTCCCTTCTCATCGTAGTAGCCGAAGCTGGTGTAATAATTAAATCGCTCGGTACCTCCAGAGAGACTTAGTCCATATTGTTGGTTGAATGTTGGTTCGTAGATCTCCTTAAACCAGTCGGTCTGCTTCCCCCTAAGGGCATCTATTTGTTGAGCCACTTCTGGAGTCAGTGCCGAGAGCCCCTCTGCTTTGTATGCGTCGGTGAGCCCAGCTGCCTCTATGATCCGAGCCACATCGCCATGATTGGAGCGATAGGAGTGAAGTGGGTTTTTGAGGAGGTCCAGCTCCAGGGACACCTTCTCATCGCTATTGAGGAGGTTGAGTCGAGAGCCATCAGGGCGAGCAGTAAAGAAGGCATCGGCATTAAAGTTGATGCGCATCCTCCCCTCCTTACCACGCTTGGAGGTGATGACAATAACGCCATTGGCGGCTCTAGCCCCATAGATAGCCGTTGCTGCTGCGTCCTTAAGAATCGTGATATCGGCAATGTCGGCCGGATTAAGCCCTGCTATTGAGCTATTGTGTAATTGGTCTAGGACATCTTGGTCGCCAATATTCTTCGGTACCATATCGCCATCAAGTGGGATTCCATCGAGTACCCAAAGTGGCTCAGAGGAACCACTCAGTGATACCGTACCGCGGATACGTACTTGAGCCTGTGCACCAGGAGCACCCGACATAGGCGTTACCACCACACCGGCGGCTTGCCCGAGGAGCATTTGGTCCACACTTGGCACCCCTACCTGCTTTATCTCATCGGCATCAATCGTGGTGATAGAGGAGGTCAGTTTGCGCTTCTCTATCTTTTGGTAGCCAGTCACCACTAGCTCTCCTAGAGTTTGGCTATCCTCTTCGAGGACAATATTGTAGACATTTTGCCCTGGAGTAAGTGTGATGACTTGCTCTCTAAAGCCTATGAAGCTTACGATTACCTCCTTTACCGAGGCGGGGAGTGTAAACTTGTAGTCTCCGTCTATGTCCGTCACCACTCCTTGAGGGTTGTAGTCCTTAGCTTGGGTCTGGCTAGGTGCGATAAAGACACTGGCCCCTATGAGTGGTTCATTGGTGCCGGCCTCTGTAATCTTACCACTGATGGTACGCAATTGCTGTGCCGATAGTGGTAGTGTAGCGAGTAGCAATAAAGCTAGTGCTAGTATTCTTTTCATGTTTTACTTGGTCTTTGAGTTATTGCTCTAAGGCATTATCTATTCTGATGATAAGATCCTGGTAGTGTCCTCTGAGGGCAGGGTCTTTGGTCTGGCTCTGTCGGCCGATGGTCTTGCGTATCCTGAGGAGTAGCTCTCTCTTGATAGAGATGGCGTCGGAGATGCGATCGGCTAGGGAGCCATTGAAGTTGATACTCCTTACCGACTCTGTGGCAAAGCGAGCCTCTTCATCTGTGAGGGCAAGGCTATTTTTCTTAGTTACCTTACTTGTGGAGACACTCTGTAGCAGTGCATCTACCAGTCCTTTCTGTACAAATCGGTCACGTACGTCCAGTGCTTCTCCTCGCTCACTCTTTCCGAATACTGCTTTGTAGAGCATATCGGTCAGCTCCGTAGCCTTGAAGGCTTTATCCCCATGGATGTACTCATTCTCGCTCATACGTATGAGACGGTTATCGGAGAGCATATCCCAAAATATATAGCTCTGTGCGTTCTTCAGAACCAGCGTAGGGGATTGCTCAATATAGCCACTCGGACTACTCTTGATGGGGAAGGTATAGCGTAGGAGTGGGGCATTGAATAGCCAGTCGGTAGCGATGATACTCTCACGGATCAAAAACTCCGCTGCCTCTCTCTGCTTCTCCTTTGGCACAAAGTGGTAGCTATTCTGAGTCTGCTGTGAGCGATCTGTCTCCTCAAGGTAAATACCTCCGATCAGTGCCATTGGGTGGTAGATAAAGGTATTCCACTGATTCATCAAGGCATTGTAGAGGATTCCCGCCTCTCGATACCCTTGGTGAGGGTCTTGGTTCTTAGTGATCTTGAGGAGCTGAGGCATCAATCGCTTGAGATTGGCAATGCCAAGCGTGGAGGCCGCCACAGGGTCGTCACCGAGGTCCTCGGTCTGAGCTCTAGGGTCTATGGCATCGCGGGTATCCTGAGCCTCACTATAGCGGTACAGTGGACCGGTGTGCTTGGCGAGTAACTGCTGTAGTGCTGCCACTTCACTGCGTGCACCCCCTTCGCCATACCAGCGGTAGCCATACTCTATAGCGAGTAGGTCGTAGGGCCCTATCTCTGGAGAGAAGTGGGTGACACCATCCTCTGGCTGTGCGATGTAATTGAAGCGGGCATAGTCCATAATGGAGGGGGCGGTACCATTTTGGGCGGTGAACTGTGGGTCGCGCAATTGCTGAATGGTATAGGCACTTGAGGCGATCATATTGTGCCGTAATCCTAGAGAGTGCCCCACCTCGTGGCAGGCGACAAAGCGCATCGCGTCACCGAGTAGATCCTCAGGTAGGTCCCAGCTTGCTGCCTCGGGGTTTTGTGCTCCGGTCTGTAAGATGAGCCAGTTACGTAGCATCTCCAGCACATTGTGCCACCAGATGATATCGGCTTGGATGATCTCGCCACTGCGGGGGTCGTAGACAGAGGGCCCCATGGCATTTTTCATCTCTGATGCAATGTAGGTGATGGAGGAGTGGCTGAGGTCGTCGGGATTGATCTCCTCCGAGCTTTCCCTAGCGATGATGGCATTCTTGAATCCGGCTCGCTCAAAAGCCACTTGCCAATCCTCTATCCCTTGCTTCATATACTTCCTCCACCGCTCGGGAGTGGCGGGGTCGATGTAGAAGACAATGGGCTTTACCGGCTCTACATGTTCGCCACGTAGGTAGGCCTCCTTATCCGAGGGCTCTAACCTCCAGCGGGTGATCAGTTCGCGGTGAGTGATGCTATTCTGTGCATCGGCGTAGTAGCTCACAGGCACTGTAAAGTAGCCCACCCTAGGGCTTAGGTAGCGCCCTGCCATTGGTTGCTCTGGGAGCAAAAGGATGGAGGAGGCGACCTCTACCGTGAGGTATACAGGGGTGCGTAGCTCTACCACCTTGGTGGTGAGCTCCGAAACCACGGTGATATTATTCTTGAAGGCAGTGGCTCGCTTGATTTGAGAGAGCTCTGTATCAGGGCTACCGCCTACGCTGATGAGGTCGAAGAGGTTATTAAATAGCTTTGAGGAGCCGTCATATAGCTTGGTCACCTCCACCAATACCGATGTGCTGTCGTTGCTGAAGCTACTCACCTTCAGCTTTCCCATAATAGGGGAGACGAAGTTCTCGGCTATGGAGAGGAGGAGCTTATCTCCCTCAGGTGCCTTGGGCTGTGGCTGAATATGGCGGATCACGAGTTGCTTCTTATCCTCTGCTAGCTCCATGCGAATGAGGGTATTCTCGTAATTGATCCCTTTATTGATGCCCGCTTCATTGAGCTGTGGGGGCACGGTGAGGATGCGATTGACGATGAGCATATCTCGACCTATCAGTTCTGTGGGGATATCGAAGTAGTACTTCCCCTCCTTTTGGTAGATCCCAAATAGCTCCTCACTAGATGCTGCGTACTGCTCATGGCCTGTGATCTTTTGGTATTCAGAGGAGGTGGTAGGAGCCTTCTCGGCACGGGCTCGTTTGGTGATCTGTGCCGACTTACAGCCCGATAGGGTAGCGACGAATAAGAGTGCTAACGTTAGTGCTAGTTGCTGGTAAGAGTTTCTAGTCATGTAATTGGTTCTTATTGTTTTAATCTATTCAATCTTTCTTACTTACTTATATTTAGTAGCCGAAGGCCTCGAGGAGTACCTCTTCCATCGCCTTGCGGACAGTAGAGGCTTTGCCGTAGAAGTTATTGACCATCAGGGCGACGGTGTAGGTTTTGCCACCCACTTCTACATAGCCGGCATAGCAGACCACATTGCGGAGGGTTCCACTCTTGAGGCGGGCTTTGCCCTGAAGAGGAGTGCCTTTGAGAAACTGCACGAGGGTGCCCTCCATCCCAGCACGTGGAAGTAGACTTTGGTAGCTACCAGAGGGATCGGCTCTGTGTACCTTCCCGAGCATAGTGGCGAGGAAGTAAGCAGAGACCCTATTTTCGGGCGAAAGCCCCGAGCCGTCCATCATCTCGAGTTCGCGGGTATTGATGCCTCGGCTGGTCCAGTAGCGGTGTACCTCGTTGACGGCCGTTTGGGTGGCATTCTGCCCCGGGAGGGGAGTTTTGCCCCAGGTGAGTTGCTGTAGTAGCCCCTCGGCAAAAAGGTTGAGGCTATAGTGTAGAGTAGTCTGGGCAAGTGTGCGGAGGGGTGCCGATTGGTAGGTGTAGAGAAGCTGATTTCCCGCAGGAAGCTGGTGATCCACTTGTGCCTCGCCTTGGGTGGTGATGCCTTGTGCCTTGAGCACCTCCCGTAGGTGGTGGGCGACGAAAAGAGGGGGATTGGGGAGGGCACCACGGATCCGCAGCTTCTCTACCCGCTGAGGATAGGTGCCTGTGATATCGTAGCTCCCATCGGGGTGAGGAAAAGCCGAGATGTAGAGAGAGTCGCGGTGGCTGCTAGAGGTCACTTCGTAGGCTTTCCGTAGCTCGAGCTGAGGCACGGTGGGGGTGGTGTAGTAGCTCTCCCCATGCTTGGTGAAGTGGAGGGAGTAGCTATTGTCGTAGGCATTAAGGCTCCAGAAGCCAGGTGCGTAGGCATTACCCATATCATAGGCGAGCCAGCGAGGGTTCTGAGCTTGGAAGTCACTCGAGGGCGAGAGGGCAATGATATTGCCAGTGATCTGGGTGATCCCTTTTGCCTTAAGGGCTTTGGCCACCTCTTTGAAGAAGTGGTCTTGGTCGCTATTCCAAAAGTATCTTGAGCCTATGGAGGGGTCGCCATGCCCTACAATATAGAGGTCACCCTCCAGCTTCCCTTGAGCAATAGTGCCAGCGGTGCGTATCTCTGTTGGGATACGTAGCCCGCCACCTCTTTGGCTCCAAAGGGTAGCCGTAGAGACTAGCTTCATGGTGCTCGCGGGGGTAGCTAGGTGATGGCTCCGTATGCCTACCAGCTCTTTGCCACTCTCTGCCTCTTGTATCGAGAGGGTCCAAAAGGAGCGTGCTAGAGCGGCTGGTTCGCTTGGTGTCTTGACCCCTTGTGCCTTGGTAGCAAAGGGGAGTAGCAGTAGCATGAGGGTGATGCTACGTAGTCTGTGGAATGTTGGTCGGTATTTCGTCATAATTATCTATCTTTGTGCAAAGATAACCAAAATAGGGGTGACCCCTTCTTAATTATGAAACCAAGACAAATTGAAGAGTTCTTTCGGACCCCTTTTACACGGGATCGCATTGCTCGTATCGGCTTCGGTCTCTTGATATTAGCCGCTTTGGTATGGTTGATTGCCCGCCTCAGCTATTTCCTGATGCCACTCATCATTGCATGGCTGCTCGCCTACCTGATGCTACCATTACTCCACTTTTTGGAGGATAAGTGCAAGATACGCAAGCGGTGGATTTCCACCACGATTGTGTTACTCGTGACGATTGGGCTGGTGGTAGGTCTGCTCGCCATCCTTATCCCAAGCATCACCAATGAGGTGAGTAAGGGATGGGAGATGCTGAAGCGTTATGATATCGGTGCCTACCTGCTGAGCTTGCTACCGGAGGAGCTTTCTACCCGCAGTCAGCTGATCCAGAAGCTAGAGGAGTTTATGGGCAGCATCAATATGCAGGAGCTCTTCGGCTCTATTGAACAGATATTCACGAAGGGATGGGGGCTGATAGAGAGTACCTTTAACCTCCTTGCGGGTGCGGCGGTGATCTACATCTTTCTCTTTTACTTGGTCTTTTTGATGCTCGATTATGAGAAGGTACAGAAAGGGTTTATGGAGATGATGCCGGTGAGCATCCGCCCATTTGTAGAAGAGCTGGGCGAAGTAACTGGTCACTATGCCAATGCCTACTTTCGTAGCCAAGCACTGATTGCGATGATCTGTGGTGTGGTGATGGCGGTAGGTTTTTATATCATTGGTCTGCCGATGGGGATTACCCTCGGGCTCTTGATAGGGCTACTCAATATGATCCCCTATATGCAGACTTTGGGTTACCTCCCACTCGTGATACTGGTAGGGCTACAGTCGGTGATGACGGGCGATAACTTCTTTATCCTCCTACTCGCTGGTGTGGGGGTGATTGTGCTGAGCGATGCACTGCAGCAAGTTCTCCTGACCCCTCTTATCCAAGGTCAGTCCCTAGGAATTCACCCAGTAGCTATCCTACTTTCGCTCACCGTGTGGGGCTCGCTATTTGGGTTCTTCGGAATGCTCTTTGCCCTACCCCTCACGATGATCTGCTACCACTTTTACATGAAATATGTGGTGGGCACCCCAGTGCCCCTTTCTGGCGGCAAGGGCAAGATGCCCGACCTCCATTTCGGCCATAAAGCGAAGGAGGCAGAGTAAAGATAAAAAGGCTAAAAATGCCCTTTGTAACTAATTGATATACAGGGGTCTATTTTTGCGTTAGACGAGATGCAACTAAGCAATTGACGAGTTGCAACTAACCGATCAGCGAGATGCAACTAAGCTTTTGCTTTGTTGCATCTCAGTTTTTGTCTAGTTGGCCTATCGAATATTATTATGGTATACGGTGTGAAATTTCTACCTTATTCTTAGGCCCTGCTCAATCCTGCAACGTCTTACGGAGGTACTTTAATTAAGGTGAAAACCCCGGAGGGGTTTCATGGCCTAATAACCCAAGCTTCCCC